>CAYLMZ010000033.1:0-5706 GCA_964385035.1 uncultured Loktanella sp. | reverse complement strand
GCGAGCATGGGTGTTGCCATGCTTGCGATGCACACCCTTGTCTTGCGTCACCTCCGCCGGATCAGAGGTCGGATGAACGCCTTCGCTGATACCCGCCAGACAGGTGATGCATTCCCCGAGCCGCGCGTAGTGCCAGTTGAAATCGAATTGGTCGAACAGAATTTCGAACGGATGAGCCAGGAAGTTCTGCAAGACGAGGCTGCCTTGGAAGATGCGCTGCGCGAAAAGGGTGTTCTTGTCAAAGAGATCCATCACCGGGTAAAAAACAATCTTCAATTGATTTCGTCGATCATAAACATGCAAATCCGGTCCGCCGAACTGGAGGAAACGAAAACGGTCCTCCGTCGGGTGCAGGAGCGGGTCTTGAGCCTCGCGACAATCCACCGTGATCTGTATCAGTCGCAAGAGAATGGCCGCGTCAATACTGGCGCTCTTGTGACGGAAATTGTTGATAACTCGGTTGAACTTGTCCGCAGCGAAGGCTCGGACCTGACCGTCAACAAAGACATTGAAAATCTCCTGCTTTACCCTGATCAGGCTGTGCCTTTGTCGTTGCTCGTGTCCGAGGCGACGACCAACGCTTTGAAACATGTCGGCGATCGGCCTGATGAGACATCTTACGTGGACGTATCGCTTCGGCAGGATGGAACGTCTTGTGTTTTTGTGCTCGCAAACTCGATTGGCCAGACGACAGTGTCTGACAGCACTGGGTTGGGGAGTAAGTTGATGACCGCCTTTGCCACGCAGTTGGGTGGCAAGATTGATGTGGAGCAGTCAGAGGATCGCTACATGTTGACAGTCAGCTTTGAAGCGCTGGAATTCGAACCCGAAGCCCGGGATTTTTAAAGCAATGTCAGAACCGCGACATTTCGAGGTGCTTGTCACAGCTGCCGAGGCTTATCCGCGCCTCGAAGAACTGTTCTTGCAGGCCAAGCAAGAAATCCTTGCAGGTTTTCGGATTTTCGACCCTTGGACAAAACTGCGGTCTGAGGCGGCGCGCCAATGCGGGGATGTTTGGTTTGATCTGATCGTCGATACGTTGAACCGCGGGGTCAGACTGCAAATTGTCTTGACGGATTTCGACCCGGTCGTGCGCATGGATATGCATCTTTACGCGTGGCAGTGTCTGCGGGCTTTGGTCGCCGCGGCAGAGGCATCTAGCAATCCCCATTTGCTGGACGCACGCGTCGCAATGCATCCTGCCCGGCTTGGCATGCTGCCGCGGACCGCACTGTGGTTGCGGTCTGCCAAAGAGATCTCAACGCAAGTCACCCGCATTATGCAAGATAAGGGGATCAGCCCGGACGAGCTGTTGGAACATGCCCCGCGTGTCCGGGATCTGGTGAAACATCAGGGCGATAGGTTGCGCACGCGGTATTTCCCACCCCCGCCATTGGTACCGGTAACGCACCATCAGAAACTGGCGGTGTTTGATGGTGCGCGGCTTTATATCGGTGGGCTTGATTTGAACGATCGCCGCTTTGATACGCCCGCGCACCGGCAGGACGCCTCTCAGACCTGGCATGATGTGCAGGTCTTGGTTGACGGTCCGATCGCGCGTGAAGCGCGCACTCATCTTAAAGAAATGGAAGATGGGTTTGACGGGCGCCAGACGCATCGCCCCGACAAACTGTTGCGCACCATTTCGGCCAAGCGTCGTTTTGCGCTGCCTTTCATGTCGCCCAAACCAATGGTGCAGGAAATCGCGGATGCACATTATGCCGAAATCCACCGCGCAGAAGAGCTGATCTATTTCGAAACACAGTTTTTTCGGGAAGAAAGCATCGCCAGGCGCCTCGCGCGGCGCGCGCGTGAAGCGCCCAATCTGACATTGCTCATGATGCTTCCCGCCGCACCAGAAGACATTGCCTTTACCGATACTTGGGGACCCGATGCCGCCTTTGGCGAACACCTTCAGGCCAGATGCCTGGATATCGTTTTCGATGCCTTCGCCGAGCGGGCGTTCGTCGGTGCGCCTGTTCAGCGCCGGACCCGGATCAGCTCTGACCGCGACACGCATTACGATGCGCCGATCATTTACCTGCACGCCAAGGTGTCCATTTTCGACGAGGCCTCAGCAATCGTTTCATCTGCAAATCTGAACGGCCGCAGTCTGCGATGGGATACTGAGGCCGGTGTGCAGACGGAAACAGCCGCCGAAGTCGCACAGGTGAAGAACCGTTGTTTCCGCCATTGGCTGGGGGATGATGCCGATGAAACCTTTTACAAGACCGGTTCTGCATGTGATGCGTGGGCTGCGCGTGCGTCACTAAACGCACGCAAGCGCCCCGAAGACCGGCTGGGTTTTGTCGTGCCCTATTCTGTTGAGAGAGGCCGCGAAGACGCTCAGGCCTTGCCCGGCGTGCCCGCCGAAATGGCCTGATCGCTGTTGATCCCCTGAACAATCGTCAGTGTCCAGATCAACAGTGGAATAGCGATAATCCCCCCAATCGGGCCCCATAGCCATAGCCAGAACACCAGCGACAAAAACACCAGCAGGGGATTGACCGACAGGCTTTTGCCGACCAGCGTCGGTGTGACGAACTGCGCCTCTGTTGCGTTCATCGCGATATAAAGGGCAGCGGGTAGGAAACTGACTGCACCATCGAAAACAACGATGCCCGTGACCGTGAGCATCACGATCAGCATGGCTGGCCCAAGATAAAGCACGAAATTCAACAGGAAAGCGAGCAAGCCCCAGACGATCGGTGACGGCATGCCGATGAAATACATCACGACTGCAACCAACGCACCAAAGCTGAAGTTGATCGCTGCAATCGTCAGGACGTAGCGCGATACCTGTCTCGCTGCACGCCGCAGGTCCCGCTTTGCCAATGTCTCGATGTTGGCACTGAGCCAGTCATAGACGGTATTCCGCGACAGCAGAAAAAAGTAGAGCGTTCCGGTAAAGATCAGAAACTGCGCCATAAACTGCGGCGCATAGACCAAGGCATCTGTCACCGTTGGAATTGGGACTGGCTGTGACTCTTCATTTTCGACTGTCTCTGCTTCCATCGCCGCTGCAACATTGTCCGAGATTTCCTCGATCCCGCGCAGAAGGCGTCGCAGTTCTTCAATCGTCTCGCGCAGTTCGGCCTGAATGATCGGGGCCTGACTGATGGCTTGCGTGATGTAGGGTTCAAGGACCAGAAGCAGGACCGTAATCAACAAAACGGCCAAGAACACGGACAGGAACGCCCCGACTGCATCCGGGACCCTAAGTTTCACCCAAAGGTCCGAAAGTGGCGTCAGAACAATACCGAGCAACAGCGCCGCCAGGATCGGCGCGAAAAGCGGCTTGGCTTGGTGCAATGTCGCAAAGACAAGAACAGTGGCCAGAATAAAAAGACAAATCGGGGTGATCGCAGATCGCATGTTGGGTGTCTCCCTCGGCGACTAACGCAGTGCCTGACAGAAAGTTCCCAGAAAGGAACGATCTGCCGTCCCAACCGTTGTTCTATCAACGTCATGCAAAACGGAGGACATTATGTCTGCTTCAAATACGAATATTGAAAAACAAAAGACGCGTCACCGCGGGCCGCTTTTTGGAATGGCCGTGGTTGTCGCCTGGGCTGGTGTCCTGCTGGCCGGGTTTTTGATCTGGACCGCCTATCAGGCGGATAACCCAACAGCCGAGAGCCCTGCTGCATACCTAGGGGAATGACACAAAGAAGGGGCGCCGCGGGGCGCCCTTTTTGCTTCAGAGTAACCACAAAATAACGCCTGTCGCGACAGCGCCCACCGCCAGAGAGACAGAAGTGACGATCATCCCGATATGCGATTGTGCTGTCGTATCGTGGTCATCAATGCGCTTTTGCGCCAGATAGCCGCGTCGCGCGGCAGATCCAAAAATAATGACAGCGGTTAGGATAAAGAGTTCCGCGACCGCCTTGGCCACAAGCGGGTGGTCCGTTGAGCCGAACACAGCCTTGAGACCCAGCGCCACACCCACGCATGCCATTCCCGTCCGCATCCATGACGCAAAGGTCCGCTCATTGGCAAGGATCGTCCGATCCTCTGCCCAGTCGGTGCGCTGTTCTGCCGACGAAGATGATTTGTCTGACATCAAGGGTCGCCCATGAAAAAAGGGTGCGCCCTGTGGTGGGCGCACCCTTGCAGTTAAGAGCTTATACTGTCGATGCCGCGGCGCGGGGCCCTGCAATCAGCCAGATGATAAAGCCGATGACCGGCAACACCAGAACAAGCAGCGTCCAAAGCACTTTGCTGCCTGTTGATGCGCCTGAGCTGAAAATCGAGATGATCGCCCAGATGTTCAAAGCCAGAACGATTAAGCCGCCAAGACCAGCATATTCCATGATGTATTCCTCCGTTTTACGGTTTGTATGCTAGGTCAACGCCTAACTGCTGCGTTGGTTCCGCGTTTCATCATCTGGGAGTTCCCGGCGCACCTGACCGAATGCCAGCAGTGCAAAGATGGCGGTGCCCCCAAGAATGTTGCCGGCAAGAACAGGCAAGAAGAAATCCAGCATCGCTGGCCCGACCCCAAGCTGGCCCTGCACCATGAGAAAGGCCATCTCGACGCTTCCGGCAACGATGTGCGTAAAGTCGCCCGCCGCGATCAGCCACGTGAAGACGAGGATGAGAAAGAACTCGAACCCCTCTGACTGTGGCAACATCCATACGATTGCGGCGACGATTATGCCCGCGGGAATGGCGCGTTGGAATGCCACGCCGGGCTCAAAGCCTGTGGCGTGTTCGGACAATTGGGTGATTGCAGGCAGCAGATCGGACGGGATGAACGACCCATAGGCAAAGGCTGTCGCCACAACAAACGCGCCCACGACATTTGCAAACAAAACGATACCCCACAAAACAAGGACGCGCCGAAACACAGTAGCCTGCGGATTCTGCATGGCGGGCAGCACAGTTGTGATCGTGTTTTCGGTAAACAGCTGCATCCGCCCCAGAATGACGACCAGAAATCCCAGGCTATAGCCTGCATTCTCAAGAAGGTACCGCCATGGCGTGTCAGGCAGATATGTCCGAAAGATCGCTTCGCCCAGCACAGACAGGGAAATCATCAACCCTGCCGCGACACCGGACCAGAAAAGTGATGCATTGGGGCGCTCTAGCTCTTCCTGACCGTCACGCCGGATAATTTCAAAGATGTGTCTGGAGGCTGGCTTTTCGGCATTTTCAACGATGGCATCAACTTGCTGGGTATCGGACATGTTTCGTATTCCTTTGGGTCAGAACATCCAAACGCACGGGAACGATTTCTGTTCCCGTGCGTTTGCCTTTTTCATTATGCAGACGACCGGGACAGCCTGCGCTACAGTCCGGCACAACGTGTTGAGAGAATGGAGAATTCATGGGCAAGCGGGCGTATCTGCTCAAGCTTTTGCAGGACATGCGTGCCAGCTATTGGTTTTTGCCCTCTGTCCTTGTGTTTGTTGGGCTTTTACTGGCCAGTGTAATGGGGTGGGTTGACCGCAATCCGGCGGTTGTCCCGTTTGATCTGCCTGAAATGCTGCTTGACACGCAGGCAGATGGCGCGCGCTCGACCCTTGCTGTGATTGCGCAATCCATTATCGGTGTCACCGGCGTCGTATTTTCGATGACACTGGTTGCTGTCTCTTTCGCTTCGGGAAATTTTGGCCCGCGCCTGATCGGCAATTTCATGCGTGACCGGGGCACGCAGTGGAGTTTGGGCATTCTGATTGCCACTTTTGTCTATGCACTTGT
>CAYLMZ010000032.1:0-20624 GCA_964385035.1 uncultured Loktanella sp. | reverse complement strand
TCAGGAAGTTGGCAACGACCATCGCGCCCTCGGATGAACCAGAGTTGTAAGGGATCGCCACAAACGACGCGTTCCCGATCGTCCCTTTGTCCAGAACGAAGGTGCGCACGCTTGGCGGCAACTCGTTGTTGGCAATCGCGGTAGAGGCCGCACCGGGGCTGAAGGAGATCGACAAATCAAGCTCACCATCTGCAATCAAGGGGAACATGGCGGTGCCTGTCGCGGGATAGGCTTTGCCTTCGCGCCACAGGTGTGGTGTCAGCTCGTCAAGATAGGCCCAAAGCGGGGCTGTGATCTCATCGTAGTTTTCATCTGTCGCAGGGGCAGCAAGCACCGATGGATCAGGCAGGATATCAACCAACACCTGCTTGAGGAACGTTGTCCCAAGAAAGTCAGGCGGCTGCGGATAGCTGAAACGACCGGGGTTGGCCTGCGCCCATTCCAGAAGTGCCTGCATTGAACCCAGGGTGTCCGGCATATCGGCCGTGTCATGAACAAAGACAACCTGCGCCATGGCCCATGGGGACTCAAACCCTTCGGTGGGAACAGTAAAGTCCGTCTGGACGGTCTTGCCTTCTACATCTACGAATTGCCAGTTTGGCAGTTGTTCTGCAAAAGGACCAAAAAGCAGATCAGCCTCTTTCATGGCGGCAAAATTGGCGCCGTTAATCCAGATCATATCGATGGCACCATCGTCGTCTTCACCGGCCTGCTTTTCGGACAGAACGCGGGTGACAGCATCGGCGGTATCGGTGAGTTTGACATGTTCAAGATTGACGCCGTAATCCTCTGCCACGCGCTCACCGACCCATGCGATGAAGTCATTGGTCGTGGTGGAGCCACCCCAAGCATTCCAGAAGACAGTTTGGCCCTCGGCAGCAGCAGTGACAGCATCCCAATCAGCAGGGTCCGTGTCGGCCAGGACAGGCAAAGGCGCAAGAAGTGCAGCCAGAACGGCAAGATGTTTCATCAGTTTGGTCCTTTAGGTCGTGTAGATTTGTTTGGCGGCGTAAATCCGCAGTGTCGCGGTGGCATAACAAAGGGTGCCGAACACCCATGCAAGAGGCGCAAAGTACTGTGGCAAAAGGCAAAGGATCACGAAGAACACGATGGTCTCGGTCCCTTCCAGAATTCCGTTAGAGTAGTAGAGCGACTTTTGCCCCTGCGCTTCGGTCTTGTGGCCGTGTTTCTCGGCAAGGATCGCATAGCCCAGAAAGCTGGTCCCATTGAAATAGAACGAGGCAAGCAGAAACGCCCCTGCAACGCCATTTGCAGACGGATCAGCGATAATGAAACCAAGCGGGATTGCACCATAAAACAGAAAATCCGCAGCGATATCGAGGTAACCGCCAAAATCCGTCTTTTGCGTTGCACGGGCAACAGCCCCATCCAGCCCATCCGCAATGCGGCTTGCCAAAAGCGGAACGAGCGCCAAGGCAGGCGCACCAAGCGCAATCACCAAAGCCGCCAATAAACCCAGCCCCAAACCAATCAGCGTCACACCATCTGCTGTAAAACCGGCCGCAGCTAAACCGCGGCCAACACGGTTCAGCGGGGGATCAATGATCTGGCGGGCATAGCGGTCAAGCATCAGGCACTCGTGGTCAAACTCAGAAACCTTCTGACCGATGCTGCGGGTTGGCGCAATTCTCCTGACGAGAAAGTGAGCTTTACAGCCTCAACTGTCACATTTCTAAGTCATTGCCTCTGCGATCCGTGGCCTGCCGCTGGCTTCGATACGGATGGTGGCCTCGATGAACATCGTGCGGTTCTCGATCTCGATCTCGGAAATATCACGGTCAACGCTCACGCGGACGTCTTCAACGCCTGAGGCGCGGACTGTCGCCTCTGCCTCTTTGCGTAAGTGCGCCTCAAGCGTATCCAGCGCAGTGTCGCGATCAGAAAAGCTGCGCGGCCCATCGGCCAGATGCACTGCAAAGGCCCCTTCACCCGCGCTTGTGACAGTGCCGGTGACTTGTGCGCGGACCTGACCAACCACAGCCCCAATCGCATTGGCAACACCGCCATGCGCGGGCAGAACCATCCGTGTGCCCAGTCGTTCCCCCACTTGACCATAGTAAGTGGCCGCGGATGCCCCCAATCCTACGACTGGCACGCCCAAAGACATCTGCACCTTCACAATCCCGCTGTGATGATCCAGCCCAGCGGTTGCCAGTGGATGCTGAGCAAGATGAACGGGATCACCCCAATCGCGTGGGTCCTCGGCAAATCCTGCCTGCAACAGGCAATCGACCGTTTGCGCCTGAAGCTGTGCAACGATCTGTGCGGCAAGGGCATGCGCACTCTGTGCAAGACGTTCACCGCCTCCAGTGCGCCGCCGGGCAAATAGGGCGAGCGCCTTTTCTGCCGCATCGGCGTCCCATGCCTGCGCAAGGCCCAGGACATGCGACGCATCAGATGGTGTCACACCTGCCATCATCACAAGACCACGGGCCATCAAACGGGCAAGGGCCGGACTTTCCATGCGGGATTGCACCGCATGACCCAAACGCAAGGGCCCTTCCAGCAAACGCGCCACAACAGTCGCCTCGCGCTTGTCCAGCCCTGCCGGTTCGCTATCCCAAAGCGGCACAACAAACACGCCGCCATCGGGGGCGGGCATGTCCTGCGCCAAAGCGCGATCAAGAGTCGCATGGACCAACTCAGGATACTGCACAGCCGCCAAAGAGACCGGCATCAACCGGCGTGGCCCCAAAGCAAGGCCACCGCCCAAGCCCTCTTTGACATGCACCTCACTGTCGCCGCCAAGGCCCCATGTGCGCATTGCCACGGCCTCGACCATCGTCCGGAACGGTCCCACACGGGCGCCATCGGGGTCGATCTTGGGGCGCCCATTGCGCAGCAAACAGATGTCCGTCGTCGTCCCGCCAATATCGCTGACAAGTGCATCGGTCTCGCCACTCAGCCAGCTTGCGCCTGCGATAGAGGCCGCAGGACCGCTCAGGATCGTCTCGATAGGTTTCTCGCGGGCAATGTCTGCTGACACCAATGCACCGTCGCCACGGACGACCATCAGGCGGGCAGAAATGCCAACTGACGCCAGATGGCTTTCGCAGGCCGTAATCAACCGGTCAATCATACCGATCAAACGGGCATTCAGAACCGCCGTCAAAGCACGCTTCGGGCCACCCAAAGCTTGGCTCAACTCATGCGAGCAACTGACAGGCTTGTCCGTCAATGCGCGAATATGATCGCGGGCGGCTGTTTCATGGGCAGGGTTGCGGGTCGCAAAGCTTGCAGCGACAGCAAATCCGGTGACACCATCATCCAAAGCGTGCAGCGCGTCACGCAACCGGTCCAGATCAAGAGGCGCAACCTCACTGCCTGCATGATTATGACCACCGCTCAGGCGAATGACAGGATCGCCACGTAAGGCCTCGGTCAAACCCGCCCGACCAAGATCACCATCATCAAACCCAATGGCGACAAAGGCAATGCGCCCGCCCTGCCCTTCGACAAGCGCATTGGTAGCAAGGGTTGTCGAAAGGGAAACCATGACAATTTTTTCAGGATCAATCGCGGCTTCTGCCAATGCCGCATCAATCGCTGCCCCGACACCCGTTGACAAATCAGGTCGGGATGTCAGTGCTTTGGCGGATGCAATGACCTGATCGGCGGCCTCGTCGAGGACGACAGCATCGGTGTAGGTTCCGCCGGTATCGACGCCCAACAAGTATGACATGCAGACCCCCAATTTCTCGGGTTCAATTGACCGAAACGAAGGCACCGTTGCAACTTCAATTCGACAAAATTTGTCAAATCCGCGCCATATGACTATTCGTGCCTTTACGAACGCTGACGGATAAATCACCGTCACTCCGAGATGCCGCAAGGAAACGACGATGCTCAAGAGATCAATCGGCCAAGCCCATGAAAAGCTGGTTTTCAACCGGCGCGTAAAGGTCCTTGTCGACGCATTGGGCGCACTCATTCCTGAGGATGCGCAAATGCTGGACGTCGGGACCGGCGACGGTCAAATCGCCAAAATGATCGGCGAACGGCAATCCGGCACAACGGTGCAGGGGATCGACATCATGCTGCGCGAGACTACACACATCCCCGTCACATTATTTGACGGCACCACCATCCCATTTGATGATAACTCTGTTGACGTTGTGACATTTGTCGATGTGCTGCATCACACAGATGATCCACAAATCCTGATCTCAGAAGCCGCGCGTGTTGCGCGCAAGGCCGTGGTGATCAAAGACCACCTGAGCGAAAACAGTCTCGACCATGCCACTTTGCGCCTGATGGATTGGGTCGGGAACGCGCCACATGGCGTTGTGCTCCCCTATAACTACGCACCGCGCAAACAATGGGACCTGTGGTTCAAGAATGCCGGTTTGCGTCAAGAACACTTCTCGACAGATGTCCCGCTTTATGCAGCGCCGCTATCATGGATTTTTGGCCGCGGGCTTCACTTTGTAGCGCAGCTTAGCCCTTCATCGACCTGAAGATAAGATAGTTGCAGATCACATAACTCGCGACAGCCGCGCTCCCGGCGGCCGCAAGATAGATCAAAGTATCAATCCAGAACACATAGGTCACGAACTGGCTGGCAATCGTCGCCACGAAGGCCAGACAAACGATCTGGGTGGCCGCATAGATCAACGCCCCTAACCCGTTTGACTGTCGTCCCCGAAAGGCAAACTGGCGCTGCGCCAGAAACGCAAGCGGGATGCAAATGATGTAGACGATCACGCTGGTTGCAAGCGGCGGCGCATTCGCAAAATTTATCAGACCTGTGGTGACAAGCGCGTAGCCAAGACTGAACCCTCCCCCAACGAGGGCAAAACGCAAAAAGCGCGTGATATGGTCGGGTGCAGCCATGCTTAAGGCAGGATCTCGAACAACATCAGAACGTCACTTTCCAGAGGAACGGGCCGTAACCACGGCACGGACGCGCCGGCGACGACCGCATTGAGGACATCGCTCTTGAGTTCATGTTCCTTGCACAGCAACAACAAATCTGCACCAGTATCGCGGATCACCCCAGCGACGTCAGCATCAGCAGAGGTAAACGGTCTAATGACGTTTGCCAAACTCTCTTCGCTGCGATGATACAAAGCCGACAAGGCAAAGTGGTGGGTCTCTGCGATCAACACCGGACCATAGTTTCCAGTTGCCAGAATTTTCGCAGGAGGCACTGCATTCAGGCTCTGCATGGCATCATAGGACCGGCATTCCTTGCTCGCCCCGCCTGTGGATGTGCCCTGTGGTAGATAGGGGGCAATTGCAGTCACAAAGACGGTTGGCACCACCATCAAGAACGCCCCAAGCAACAATGCCGCCGCTGCACCTGCGCTTCTCTCAGCGACGTAGCGCTTGAGGAAAACTGCCATGATGGCACCGGCCAGCAATGGCACAGGCGCGGCCGCAAGATTAACCATGCGCATCTGATAAAGGGTCAGGCCCAGCCCGGCGCTGGCAAAGACAATCAAAACAAGCATGGCCTGCCTCTTTGCGCGATCCCGCCCTTCTGATTGCGTTGACGAAAACGCAACCACGAGTCCCAAAACAGTCGCAGCAAACACAGGCAGGACAAAGAGGACCGCAGGTGACGGACGGGATTGTGCATAGACCAACCCGGGACGCGCCTCGATGATCGATGAGGAAATGTATTCCTGAATATAGGCGGGCAACGCACCATAAGGTCCAGTCACGCAAATGCCGACGACAGGCCAAGCGACCGCAAAACCAAAAGCAGTGAGCGCGGTGGTCATCCCCAGAACGCTCCAGAGTTTTGATCGTGAGCCTAAAATCAGGAATGGCAAAAGGCTGCTTGCGACCGCAATGGCAACCAGCGTCAATACGGGGATGCCCAATTGATCACAGATCACCGCAAATCGGTATTCCGTCGACGCCTGTCCAAGCCAAAAGACGACAGATGCCACGGCAAGGGCCAGACAGAATCCCTTCAATCTGTCAAAGTGCTGTGCGCGGTCAGACGCTGCTTGAACCAACAAGACAGCACCAGCCAGGATCAGAAACGGCAGACTTTCGAGCCCGACAGCCAGTGAAAACGCGGCAACAACACCTCCGACGATGCCAGCGCGCATACGCCCTTCAGGCCAGATCACGGCCAGCAACAGACTTACCGACGTTAGGAACTGAACATTGTGGTGATCAAGGTTTCCCGGTCGGGCATGCAGATCGGCGGTCAGTGGCCAGAACACAAGTGATGCCAGCGCAAAGCAGGCGGCGGTGGGTCCAAAAACACGTTTGGCGCCCAATCCAACCACGATGGCCGTCATCAAAAGGATCACAGTGGGCCAAATCACAACACCCAGAAACTCTGCGTCTTGCATTGGCAAGAACCATGACAATGGAATGATAATGGCGGCAATCCCAGCATCGACATAGCGCGACCAATGCAGATCAAGACCATCCGGTGGCACCACACGATACTGGGTTTGATCGAACCACGACTGCCCGGCGATCAGATCTCGGACAACAGTCAGGCGCATGATGTCATCATTGCCCATGCCGACAAATCGCTGCTCCATGGCCTGCCCGAGCAAGACTGCCTTGGTGACAATAATGACAACAGCCAAAAGCAACGTCACCGGGAAAGCGTATGTCGCGATGTATCTGCGGCTTTTGGCGTCCATAATCTCAGAGATGCTTTCTTAGGTTCACATCATCGCACACCATCGCTGGTCGACTGACAATACGCCAATGTCAAAGGGCTGCGGGGCAAATCGAAAGCTGTTGCACAAACCACGCGTTCCGACGAATGTGTCCAGATATCATCTTATCCTTTTGCTTGGCTGACAAATATGACCGAACTGACAATTCTGATGCCCTGTCTCAACGAAGCAGAGACGTTGGAAATCTGCATCAGCAAGGCAAAATCCTATCTTGAGCGGGCCAAGATCGATGGCGAAGTGCTGATCGCGGACAATGGCTCAACGGATGGCAGTCAGGATATTGCCAAACGGCTCGACGCCCGCGTGGTGGATGTGCCAATCAAAGGATACGGCGCCGCGCTGGGGACTGGCATCGCGAATGCGCAAGGCAAATATATCATCATGGGAGACAGCGACGACTCCTATGATTTTTCAAACCTTGATCCATTTGTAGAAGAGCTGCGCAATGGGGCCGATCTTGTCATGGGAAACCGCTTTCAGGGCGGGATCGAAAAAAACGCCATGCCGCCACTCCATCGCTATCTTGGCAACCCGGTCCTGTCCGCAGTTGGCAGGGTATTTTACCGCACGCCGGTTGGGGACTTTCACTGTGGTTTACGGGGATTCAACAAAGAAGCCATCTTGGGTTTGCATCTGAATACGCCGGGGATGGAGTTTGCTTCTGAAATGGTGATCAGGGCGACGCTGTTTGGGCTGGATATCCGCGAGGTCCCAACGACGTTGAAGCCCGATGGTCGATCACGGCCACCCCATCTGCGCAGTTGGCGGGATGGTTGGCTGCACTTGAAGCTCTTGCTGACATTCGCGCCCTATTGGCTGTTCTATTACCCGGGTCTGGTGCTGTTCGGCATCGGGTCCGTGGCCTTTGTCGCCTTGATGTTCGGACCCATCCAGATCGGAGGCGTCAGCTTTGATATCGCGACGATGATCCTTGCCAGTGCACTGATCCTGACCGGATTTCAGATGGTTTGTTTTCACGTTCTGACAAAGCTTTTCGCGGTACGGTTCAATTTGCTACCCAAGTCGGACCGCTATGAACGGATGCGCAGCAGGATCAGCGTCGACAACGCCTGTATCATTGGTGGCTTACTGCTCTTGGTGGCGCTGATCGCAACGCTTGCGGGCGTGTTCAGTTGGGGGGCCACAGGGTTCGGGGACATGGTTGCAACAGAAATCGTGCGACCCGCAGCCCTTGCGGTCGTAAGTGCGTCGCTCGGGGTGCAGACAATCACCACCGGTTTCCTCTCGTCCATGTTGCAGCAACCAATCCGCCCTGACCCGGCACCGGCGTTGGGCAAATGACCGACACCCTCACGCGAGCCATCGAAAACCGACGCGACGACCTGATCGCACTCACCCAAGACCTGATCCGCATCCCGACGCTCAATCCACCGGGTCAGGACTACAGGCTTATTTGCGAATACCTCGACGCACGACTGCGTAAGTCCGGCTTTGAAACAGAGCTGATCCGCGCGCACGGCACCCCCGGTGACAGCGACAAATATCCGCGCTGGAATATCGTGGCCCGACGTGAAGGCACGCGTTCCGGCGATTGCGTGCATTTCAATAGCCACACAGATGTCGTCGAGGTAGGCCACGGCTGGACCAAAGACCCCTTTGGCGGTGAGCTGAGCGAGGGCAAAATTTACGGGCGCGGGGCTTGCGACATGAAAGGCGGGCTTGCCGCCTCCATCATCGCAGCGGAGGCCTTTGTCGCGACCTATCCCGATTTTGCAGGCGCCATCGAAATCAGCGGCACAGCCGATGAGGAATCCGGTGGATACGGCGGCGTCGCTTATCTGGCCGAACAGGGGTACTTCGATCCAACCCGCGTCCAGCATGTGATCATTCCCGAACCCCTAAACAAAGACCGCGTCTGTCTTGGGCATCGTGGCGGCTGGTGGGCCGAGATCGAGACATTCGGCCAAATCGCCCATGGGTCTATGCCTTTTCTTGGGGATTGTGCGGTGCGTCATATGGGGGCGGTGCTTGAGGCATTCGAAGAGAAACTCTACCCCGCGATGGAGGCACGGACGACCGAAATGCCCGTTGTACCAGAAGGGGCAAGATCATCCACGATGAACATCAATTCCATCCACGGCGGCCAACCGGAACAGGATGCCGACTATACGGGCCTGCCTGCCCATTGTGTGCCAGATAGCTGCCGGATCATGATCGACCGACGTTTTCTGGCAGAGGAAAACATCGACGACGTGCGCGGCGAAGTGCGGGCGCTCTTGGATGACATCAAAGCCAAACGCGACCGTTTCGAATACGACCTGCGCGAGATCAACGTGGTTCTGCCAAGCATGACCGATCAAGACGCGCCCGTTGTGCAAACAGTTGCAGCCGAGATCGAGAGAGTGCTGGGAAAGCCGGCCGAGTTTGTCGCCTCACCGGGCACCTACGACCAGAAACATATCGACCGGATCGGCAAACTGAAGAACTGCATCGCCTATGGGCCCGGCATATTGGAACTGGCACATAAGCCGGACGAATATGTCGGCGTGGATGACATGATGGACAGCGCGCAAGTCATGGCAGGGGCACTCCAGCGCGTTTTGCGCGCCAGCTAGCGCTCGCCCTTTTTGTGCATCAGCGCATGTGGCGCGGTCTCTTGTTCCAGCTGTCGCAATGCGCTGGCAACAATCTCTGCGTTGGTATGCGCCGTGAAATGCGCCTTCATGTCATCCAGCGGCAATCCGACTTCTTTCCACCCGATCGCGTAGTTTCGAATGCGATCTTCCCATGTGTTGCGATAGGCCACACCAAAGGGACGTTCGAACCGATGGACCCATTGCAGAAAAGGCAGGCACAAGGCCTTGTCGCCGCGGTTACGGAATTTTTGGTGAATATACCCCTCTTCACCCCCAAACCCGCGAAACGCGGGGTTGAACCCCGGCCAGGCTGCTTTGCGACAACTGAATATGCCGAGGCCTTGGTTCGGTATCTCAAACGGAGCAGCATCCCCATCGAACCCCGCCTCACTGTCGCTCCAATAGCCGAACATGCCGTCGCGCCAGTCAGGGACAAAATGCGTTGCGACAGATGCCAAATCATCGAATAGCAACGGACCTTGCAAAAGATCATTGGTCATGGGGTTTTTGGCGTAGTAGCCGAGCAACCGATCCAGCGCTCCGGGCGCAAAGAAAACGTGGCAGTCCATCGACAGAACGTATTCGCCGTAGGCTTCTTGAAAGATCAACTCGCGAACAGCCGTTCCTTTGATGCCTTGGGCGGGGACATAGCGGTAGTTGGGAATATTGGTCTCAAGGCGCTTTAACGCACCAGAGCATGCGCCCTCAGGATTGTTGTCAATCACGAGGAATTCGACCTGATCCAGAATCTCCGGATGATAAAGTCGCATCGCCTGAAGCGAAAAATAGACACCATCATAGTCGTCAAACGTCGCCATACCGATTGTCATGCGCGGGCTCAGTTGCCGCTCGGTCCGTGCCGGAATGGGGTGGACCGCTTTCGCTTGTCCCGCTGAACCTGTCAGCTTTTGCAAATATTGCGCAAAGACTTCAGGTGACGGTGCGACACTGATGGCATGAAAGCAGAGCTGGTCCACCGTGTTCTCAAGATCGGCAAAACTCCCATAGGTTAGGGCCATGGCGGGGGTCTGGGCAAAATATGCATTGAGCGCTGCCAACTGGGCCTCATCAAGGTGCGGATGGGAATTGGACAATTTAGCACGCACATCATCGCGTGACATCGCAGTGACAGAAAAGACTGCATTGGTGTTATGCTCGACGAAAAGCAACACGGCAGGGGGCGTATGTTCGGCAGGCAAGACCCACTCTACCTGTGACAGGGTGACGTCATTTGCCTCGCCCTTAAGATGCAGGCAGGTCTTGAAGTCCCCCAGATTCTTCAGGATTTCGATGGCCTGTCCGGGGGCAAGACTGATCGGCCCGCCCATTCCGGCAAGTTGGCCGTTTGCGGTGCTAAAAACCATGTCATTATCGGCCTCAAGGCCAAAGCCCTGTTCGACCAGCCACGCCATCAACAGCGACTTGCCAGCGTTTTGGGGACCAACAATCAAGACGCGCCCCCCATCCCAGGCCGCAGCACTGGCATGCACGCGAAAAGCATCTTCCCGGCGGCACAACATGTCTTTGATCACGTCGGCCAATGCGCCGACGAAATCCGCCTTTGCAACCGGCCCGACCGGAGCTTGCCCAGATTGATGAAGAGTCCAACGGTTTTCACTGACAGTGCGAATATCAACCTCGCCCATCACCGCACCTTGCGGGGTATCACTGATGGCGCGGGGCCAACATGTTGCAATGACTTTCTGCAAAACATCATCACAAGTGACCCTGACAGAAGCGCGCCCGACATTTAGATAGATCTGCGTCATGATACCCGCCCCACGTTTCTTGTCCGGGATAGCATCATAGCTCTGGGCCTTCTGCAACCATGGCTCTTCCGTATGTGACAAACACAAACATGGGAGGAGTTGGAAAGCGCCACCATTGCAGGCAAAGCACGGATTTTTATTGCTTTTCCACTCAGCTTTCCGCATGGTCAAGCGTGAAGCGCAACCTTTTCAAAACGCGGGAACCATTCATACGATGAAAAAACTTTTGATGACATCGTCCTTTGCTGCATTGCTCGGACCTTCTATCGCGGCGGCGGACCCAACCTTGATGATTGGTGCCGGATTTTCTTTTGGTGGCAACCAGGGTCCACAATATGGCGTCACAGCCAAAGTCCTCTCTGACGACCAAAGTGAAGAATTCGTATTGGGCGCTGGTGTTAGCTATTACTTTGGGTCCGGCGAATTTGGTGCCGATCTGAGCGCTGGCTATCTTTTCGACAACACCGCTGCGATGGTCGGATACGACTTCATGCAGCAATCCATCGTGGCCAGCTTGGGCTACGCAGAGGTCAGCGAAGTCGAAGCGGCATCGCCGACGATTGCACCTACGACAACCGTAGTTGTGACAACAGTACCGCCAACGACGGTCGCACCACCGCTGACGACAGGTACAAATCCACCACCCACGACGTTTAATCCGTCTTAACGCGCAAGGTCGTGACGCCGAGGGCGTAGGGGATATACTGACATCTCAACGACGGCGCCGCCGCGCGCCGTCCGAACGAGCCAGGGCCAACGGTTACGCGTTTTTCGCGACCTTGAGCACGACCTCAAACTCCAATATTGTCAATCAATCTGACCCCTGCCAGCCACGCAGCGGCGAACAGGCGCGCATCCCCGTCCGGCTGGTCCAACAACATCAAATCACGGCCATCGCGCAGTTCCAGATAGTCGATCTTGTTAAAACCAGCGGCGAGAATCCGGGCCTCGGCCTCGGGTCCCAGCTCTGACATCTTGCCGCCTGCGCGCAGCCCATCACGCAGGTCATCCATGACCTCCGCCAGAACCGGCGCCTTGATCCGCGACCGGTCCGACAAAAGCAGGTTGCGCGATGACATCGCCAATCCATCTTCTTCACGGATTGTCGGACAGCCGATCACCTCGGTCTCGATGTTCAAATCAGCAGCCATCCGGCGCACGATCTGAAGCTGCTGGAAATCCTTTTCTCCAAAAAACGCGTAGTCAGCCGACGTTTGCAAGAAGAGCTTGGAAACCACAGTCGCCACACCATCAAAATGTCCCGGGCGGCTTTCGCCACACAGCATATCGGTCAGGCCAGAAACCGAAACAGTCGTCGCAAAGCCATCAGGGTAAATCTGGTCTGGGTCGGGCACATAGATCAGATCAACACCGATCGACTCTAGCTTGCGGGCGTCCTCTTCTTCGGTGCGCGGATAATTCTCAAGGTCCTTGGGGTCGTTGAACTGCTTGGGGTTCACAAAGATCGTCACGATCACGCGGTCACATTTCTCGCGCGCGGCCCGGACCAGCGACAAATGCCCCTGATGCAAGGCGCCCATGGTGGGGACCACGCCAATAGTCTCATCGGCCTTGCGCCAGACCGTGGTCTGCGCACGCAATTCAGCCAGCGTGCGCACAATAGGAGCGATCATTTCTTGACCTCATCAGCAAAGACATGTTCAGCCGCAGGGAATTTCCGCGCACGGACATCTGCGGCATAGGCAGCAATCGCGGCCTCTCCGTCCTGTCCCAACTCGGCGTAGCGCTTCACGAACTTGGCCTTGAACGCCGTGAACAGACCCAACATGTCATCCACCACAAGGATTTGCCCGTCACAGCCCGCGCTTGCCCCGATCCCGATGGTGGGGATCGGCAAGGTTGCAGTGATCCCGTCAGAGAGGTTCTCAGGCACTTTTTCCAAGACAACGGCAAAGGCACCGGCCTCTGCCACAGCTTCTGCATCCGCGATCAACGACGCCTTCTGCGCGCCACGGCCCTGCACCTTATAGCCGCCCAGCGTGTTAATGGACTGCGGTGTCAGCCCGATATGGGCCATCACCGGAATGCCACGCTTGACGAGAAACGCGATAGTCTCGGCCATCTCGACGCCACCTTCAAGCTTGACCGCACCTGCACCTGTTTCAGCCATCAACCGAGCGGCATTGCGGAACGCTTGTGCGGGGCTTTCCTCATAGGACCCGAACGGCATGTCGATCACCATCATGGCAGAGTGCAAACCGCGCGCGACCGCCTGCCCATGCATGATCATCATCTCCATGGTCACGCCCAAGGTCGAAGGCAATCCGTGCAATACCATGCCAACACTGTCGCCCACCAGCACAAAGTCACAATGGGCATCCATCATCTGGGCCATCGGCGTGGTATAGGCGGTCAAGCTGACAAGTGGCGTGCCCCCTTTGGATGCACGGATATCGTCAGGCATCGGCGCCCGTTTCTTGGCAGTAGCACTCATGGTCGTTCCCTCTTGGCTAAACCCGCAATATCAGGCCACAATCGCCGTTTCCAGCATATTGGGCACCTTGAGCAGCGACGTGGCGGCATATCTGGCAGGCCAGAAATACATGACAAAGGGTCCGATCAACCACCTCAGACCAGCATCAAGGCAGCCTTCGCAGCCTCTTGTCCTTTCAGGACAAAGTGGTCGCGGTAGATCGCCATATGGTGATCGGTTTCCTGAAAATGATGCGGGGTCAGGCTCACCGAGAGCACAGGAACACCCGTATCAAGGCCCACGCGCATCAGCCCATCGACGACAGCACTGGCGACAAAATCATGGCGATAAATCCCGCCATCCACGACCAACGCAGCGCATGCTATCGCGGCATAATCCCCCGTCTTGGCCAGTTTCTGGGCCATCAGCGGCATCTCGAACGCGCCGGGAACGTCAATGACCGTCACCTGGTCCTTGGGAATTTCGATGAGAAACCCATCAAGGGCACGATCCACGATCTCGCCATGCCAACCGGCCTTGATGAATGCAAACTGGGGAAGTGTCATCGTGATCTCCTTTTGGTTCGACACATCACCCCAAGGCATCACACATGATCCCACGCACCCTGCGGTACGCAACATCACGCATTCTCTTTCATCCGGACTATGACCGTCGGCTCAGGCATCTCACCTGATCTGCTGACCCTTCCACTGATGCGAAAGGCGCTCGCGGGCTCGTGGTTTCCCACATACCGCCGGTGGGGAATTCCACCCCGCCCTGAGAATACGCCCTCTGTGCCAGCGGGCGCGCTGGCTGGCAACAAGAAATCCATTGCAGCGTGGCGTCACTCAACTAGGCTCGCAGAGGCAACGGGAGGACAGCATGAGACTGCAAGGCAAACGCGCCATCGTCACAGGCGGCGGATCGGGCTTCGGCGCAGGGATCGCGCGCAAATTCGCAGCCGAAGGCGCACAGGTGATCATTGTGGATATCAACCTTGCGGCTGCCCAGACCATCGCTTCCGACATCGGGGGCGAGGCGCTCTCATGCGACGTCAGCAGCGGTGCATCGGTTGATGCAATGGCTGAACACGTGCTTGGCACAAGACCATTGGATATCCTTGTGAACAACGCAGGCACCACGCACCTGCCCACGGCCATCGAAGACGTCACCGAAGAGGACTTCGACAGGGTCTACAACGTAAATATGAAATCTGTCTTCCTGACTGCCCGGGCCTTTGTCCCGCATTTCAAGGCACGTAAAACCGGCACAATCCTCAATGTGGCATCGACGGCAGGCGTGTCACCCCGCCCCCGCCTGAATTGGTATAACGCCTCGAAGGGCTGGATGATCACCGCAACCAAAGCCATGGCGGTCGAACTCGCCCCCGAAGGCGTGCGCGTCAACGCGATCAACCCCGTTGCGGGCGAAACCCCTCTGCTCAAATCCTTCATGGGCGAAGACACGCCAGAGGTCCGTGCCAAATTCCTGTCCACCATCCCCATGGGCCGCTTCTCCACGCCAGAAGACATGGGCAACGCTGCCTGTTTCTTGTGCTCCGATGAGGCGAGCATGATCACAGGTGTTGCGATGGAGGTGGACGGTGGCCGCTGCATCTAAACCCGGCCCCTACAACCTGATCACGGATATCGCCGGGCTGCGCGTCGGCAACGCCGAAGATCACGCGATCAAGACAGGGGCGACGGTTCTTGTGGCCGACAAACCCTTCACCGCCAGCGTGCAAGTTATGGGCGGTGCGCCGGGAACCAAAGAAACCGACCTGCTCGCACCTGACAAAACGGTTGAGCAAATCGACGCGCTGGTCCTGTCCGGCGGCTCGGCCTTTGGCCTCGATGCCTGCTCGGGGGTCATGGACGGACTACGCGATATAGGACGGGGCTTCCCGGTCGGTTCAATGCGGGTGCCGATTGTGCCGGGGGCGATTGTCTTTGACCTGATCAACGGTGGTGACAAAACGTGGGGCGAAAACCCCTACCGCGCGCTTGGTCGGCAAGCGCTCGCGAACGTCACGACCGACTTCGCCATCGGGACCGCCGGGGCGGGCACCGGGGCCATGGCTGCCATGCAAAAGGGTGGACTTGGGTCGGCTTCAACCGTGCTGCCGGACGGCACGACAGTGGGGGCTTTGGTCGTGGTGAACAGTCTCGGCAGCGTCACCACGCAAGGTGACAAACACTTCTGGGCAGCCCCGTTCGAGATGGGGGCAGAATTCGGCGGCGCAGGCATAGACACTGATGCAAAGTCACCAGAAACACCCAGCCGCAAAGCCCAAGCCATGGCACTTGCAACCAACGCCATCTCGAACACCACAATCGCCATCGTCGCAACCGATGCGCCGCTCACCAAGACCCAATGCCACAGGCTTGCCGTCACCGCACACGACGGTATGGCCCGCGCGATCATCCCAGCCCATACCCCACTGGACGGAGACCTTGTCTTTGGCGTCTCAACAATCACCCAAGGCACAAAAGACCCGACGCAATTCGGAGAGATCGCCAGCGCCGCCGCCACCTGCCTTGCGCGCGCCATCGCACGCGGGGTCTTCGCAGCGATACCAGCCAAAGATGACTTGCTGCCGACTTACCAAGGCACGAATCCCCGCTGACTTCTTTCTCCCCAAAAACTCCCGCCGGAGGCATCCGAGATATCAATCAAAAGGGCCAACGTATGAAGGTGGCACAGCGTCTCCCAGCGCCACCAAAGCCCCGATCCGTCCCAACTCATCAGCGCATTTGGCACCGGCACCGTTCCCAGCGGTCAGTGCCATGACCCCATCTGACTGATGATAGATAAACGGATTGCCATGGGGCGAAAATGACGTGGCGCAACTGCCAAAGGTAATCGCCTCATATGCCAGATCAGGCATCAGCTTCAGCAAGGTTTCAGCAATGAATTCACCGGCCTCCGGATCACCGTCCGTGCGAAACCAATCCTTCATCGCGGCGACTGTCTCCAGTTCCCGATCCACCGGATCACCGCCGATCTTGATGTAGGTTTTGCCATCAGGATACCGCACGGGTGGCAGGATGTAGGGGTCGGTTGCACCGTCTGGTGGCACATAAACCACCGACGGCATTTGCGCCAAACGGGCAGTCTCGACGTCTCCCAACGCAAAGAAAGCAATCGTGCGGGCATAGACCTTCATCGGCAGCGGTTCCGGCAACAGACCTTCCGCCTTTGAAAACGGCCCGCAGGCCACAATCGCCTTACCCGCCACGACCCGTCTGCCATCAGCACAGACCGCAGTGACAACACCACCATGTTCCACTAACTGCCGCACCTCGGTGCGCAAAACGGTCACGCCCAGCGCTTCACCCGCCGCGATCTCTGCGGCTACATGAGCGCGGGGATCAATCCATCCGGCCTCGGTCGGTTCATAGAGGGCAAGGATTGTTTCGGGAAAATCGAACTCGGGAAACCGTTGCGCCAAATCCTGGCCGCGCAAGGCTTCATAAACTACACCATCTGCATCGGCATTCCTGCGCGCATCTCGGATAAACTCAGCGCCTGCGCCCTCTGTCGGGCCTGCGATAATCGCACCAACCGGATGAAAAAACGGCACACCACTGGCGGCCTCAAGGTCAGCGTATCGGGCAATCGCCGCCTGACTGAACCGCCCCCAATTCGCGCGGGTGTCAATCTTGCGTGTGATCCGCGCAGCGTCGTAGTGGCTAGCAAAAACGCCCTGATGGACCGCCTTCTCCTTTGGCTCAGCAGGCCCGATCAACGCGACCTGCGCCCCCATCAGCGCCAGATGCCGGGCAGCGGCACTGCCCATCATGCCAGCCCCGACGACAATGACGTCAAATGTCATCAGCCGATCACCTCGGCCTTTTCCAACACGGCATGCATCAGCACATTCGTCCCTGCCTCGGCCCATGCGGGCAGAATCTCTTCGGCCTCATTGTGACTGAGCCCATCGACACAGGGGCAAAACACCATCGCGGTCGGGGCGATCTCGTTGATATGACAGGCATCATGGCCCGCACCCGAAATAATGTCGCGGTGTTTATAGCCCAAGCGTTCGGCAGCATCGCGGACCATACCGACGCAAGTCGGATCAAAAGCCAACGGATCATAGCCACTGATCACCCGCGACGAGAACGTCAACCCGATCTCAGCACAAAGCGCTGGCGCGCGCGCCGCGATCTCTGCTTCCATGGCCTGCAACACATCCATCCGATGGGTGCGCATATCAATGGTACAAAGGACTTCGCCGGCGATGATATTGCGCGAGTTTGGGTGCACATTCACATGGCCAATCGCAGCCACGGCATCAGGGGCATGTTTCATCGCAGCCTCATGGACCAACTCGGTCAGACGCGCCAATCCGCGCACCGCATCTTTGCGCAACGGCATCGGGGTTGTACCTGTATGGCTTTCTTTGCCCTTGATCGTGCACTCAATCCACCGCAGGCCAGCCGCATGGGTGACGACACCAATGTCGAAACCTTCCGCCTCTAGCACCGGACCCTGCTCGATATGCAGCTCAAAGTAGGCATGCATCTTGCGCGCCCCGACAACCTCATCACCCTTCCAGCCAGTGCGCGCCAGTTCATCACCAAAGCGCTTCCCATCTGGATCAACGCTGGCATAGGCCTCTTCAACGCTATGCAATCCGGCAAACGCCCCAGAGGCCAAAAGCGCGGGCGCAAAACGGGTCCCTTCTTCATTGGTCCAGTTCACAACGACAAGCGGGTGTTTGGTCTGCACATCCAGATCGTTCAGGGTCCGGACCACTTCCAATCCGGCCAGCACCCCCAGTATCCCATCATATTTTCCGCCCGTCGGCTGGGTATCAAGATGCGAGCCCAGATAAACAGGCAACGCGTCCGGATCAGTCCCGGCGCGTGTGGCAAACATATTGCCGACGCCATCGACCCCAAGTTCACAACCCGCAGCCTTGCACCAATCTGCAAAAAGGGTCCGTCCCTCGGCGTCCTCATCAGTGAGCGCCTGACGGTTGTTGCCACCTGCAACACCGGGGCCGACCTTGGCCATTTCCATCAGGCTGTCCCACAGGCGGCCGCCGTTGATCGTCAAATTCCGCAATCGCTGATCCATGTCTTTTCTCAAAACCCCCAAAATACGCTACGCCGCGGCTCCGTCAGGTCAAGCACAATACGGAACGCTTTGACGTGGCATTGCGTTTGGATTGCAAGAGAAAGGATAGGCCCATGAGCTATACACTGACTTTGCAAGACATCACTCAGGTGACACCTGACACATATCAGCTGACGTTTAACCGCCCAGATGACTTCGAATTCGAAGCCGGTCAAGCGAGCGAACTAACGATTCTCAAGCCAGAACTAAAGGAAGAGGGGCGTCCGTTCACAATGACATCACGCCCCAACGATCCCTACCTTGAATTTGTGATCAAATCCTATCCAGACCACAATGGCGTCACGGCAGAAATCCCGCATCTGACCATGACAGATCAAGTCAAAGCGTCCGACCCATTCGGCGCCATCACCGACCATGGCCCCGGTGTGTTCGTCGCGGGTGGCGCGGGCATTACCCCATTCATCTCGATCCTACGCAAACATCAAGAACAGGGCGAAGACGTCTCGCAACTTATCTTTGCCAATGAGACGCCGGATGACATTATTTTCAAAGAGACATGGGAATCCATGGCAAGAGTCGATGAGACTTTTGTCGTTGCAAAAAATGCGGTCGACGGTCTTCGCAAAGGGCACGTTGACCAACCGCTTCTCAAAGAATTGATCACTGAGACGGATCAGCCGTTTTACCTCTGCGGCCCGGGCAAGATGGTCGACGACGTGCGCGCGTCCTTGCAGGACATGGGGATCAACAAAGACAGGATCATCACCGAAGAGGGATGGTAGGAAAGTAAAAAAGGGACCGCCGTCTGCGGTCCCTTTTTCATTAATTGCTTCTCAATGCTGCAATCAGCTCGCCCTTTGTCATTTCAGAGCGACCATCAACGTCAAGCTCCCGTGCCCGCCCATAAAGATCCTCCTTCGTCCAATCTTCATAGGCCGCCGCTTCACCGCCTTTCTTGGATGGTTTGTGATCATCGCTGGCCTGCGCATTTGCAATCCGCGCCGCTTTTTGCTTTGACGCTCCGTCTTCACGCAATGCTTCATAGGTTTCGTCATCCTTGACGGAAGGTCCGTGGTCCTTTGCCATGTTAGGTCTCCTTTCACAGAGACAACACCGCACCGGTCAAGCTGTTCCCATCACCACACAAATGGATCCACAGTGATCCGTTTGCCCAACGTCATCGCATCAGCCACATGCAACATCGGTGACACATCAACCTCTGACTGCCCTGACCGCACAAGTGCTGCCATACGGTCATAAAGCGCCGGATACTCCGCACCCGGACCTGCAACGATTTCTTCGCCGTCAATGACGAGCCGTGCGCCACCGTCATGCAGGTTCAACGTGCCTGCCGTCGTTTCAACCGAAATATCCCAGCTTTGCGGACCTTCTTGCCGCCAGTCGAATTCACCCGTCACGTTCTCGGTCCAGCTGAGTTGGGCGGCAATCGGCGTGTCGCGGTTCTCAGGGAACAGAAGCCCAGCCGAGCGCAAATGAACCGGCATTGGCAGGATCTCAGTCATAATCGACAGCGCATTGCTGCCAGGATCAAAGACACCCATCCCGCCCGGCTCAAACACCCAGTTCTGGCCGGGATGCCAACGGCGCACGTCCTCTTTCCAAGAGATATGCGCTCCCGTGATTTCTTTGTCGGCCAACCATGCCTTAGCGGGGGCGACCCCTTCTGCCATCCGGCTGTGCCACGTGGTATAAAGGGTCACACCAGCAGCCTTCGCCATCGCTTCGAGAGCGGCAACCTCAGCCAAAGTCGCACCGGGGGGCTTCTCCAGCATCACATGACGCCCCGCCGCAATCGCGCGGGCGGCGTAGTCATAACGCGGCACAGGTGGCAGGCAGAGCGAGATCGTCTCGATCTCAAGACGCTCCGCCAGCATCTTGTCAAAGTCGGTGTAGGACGGGACACCCTCAACCGTGCCCGCACGGCTCACCGTCGCGGCCAAATGCCAGTCATCGCTCGCAGCGATTGAAGGAACGTGCTGATCAACGGCAATCTTGCCAATCCCAACCAGACAGATCGGCTGCATCAGTGGGCTTCCTTGCCAAC
>CAYLMZ010000031.1:0-21153 GCA_964385035.1 uncultured Loktanella sp. | reverse complement strand
AGGGGCGCGGGTCGGCGGCGAATTCGGCGGTCTGTTATGTGCTGGGGATTACCTCCGTTGATCCTAACAAAAACGACCTCTTGTTTGAACGCTTCATCAGCGAAGAACGTAAAGAGCCCCCCGATATTGACGTCGATTTCGAACATGAGCGCCGCGAAGAGGTGATCCAGCATATCTACGACAAATATGGACGTGATCGCGCTGCCCTTTGCGCAACCGTGATCCACTATCGCCCGCGTATGGCCGTGCGTGAGGTGGGCAAGGTCATGGGCCTGTCTGAGGATATTACATCCGCTTTGGCCAAGACAATCTGGGGGTCATGGGGGCGTGAGATTGGCGCGAAAGAGGCCGCAGAGGCCGGTCTGGACCTGTCTGATCCGCTGATGGCCCGCACCATCAAGCTGGCGGATCAGATGATCGGCATGCCCCGACATCTGGGCCAGCATGTCGGTGGTTTCATCCTGACCGAGAAAAAGCTGATCGAAACCGTGCCGGTGGGCAATGGCGCCATGCCGGATCGCAGTTTCATCGAATGGGACAAGGACGACATCGATGAGTTACGCATCCTCAAGGTTGATGTCCTCGCCCTTGGGATGCTGACCTGTATCCGCAAGGCCTTTGATCTGATTGATGCCCATTATGGCAAACGCTTTTCGCTGGCCACCATCCCGCAAGAGGACAAAGCAGTTTACGACATGCTTTGTCGTGGCGATAGTCTGGGCACGTTTCAGGTCGAGAGCCGCGCGCAGATGAACATGCTGCCACGCATGAAGCCGCGTGAGTTTTATGATCTGGTCATACAGGTCGCCATTGTCCGGCCGGGGCCCATTCAGGGGGATATGGTCCACCCTTATCTGCGCCGGCGTAGCGGGGTTGAGGCCACGGAGTATCCGTCGCCTGCCCCCCCCCATGATCCTGATGAGCTGCGCAAGGTTCTTGGCCGCACCCTGGGTGTGCCGATCTTTCAGGAACAGGCCATGAAGATCGCCATGGTTGCCGCCGAATTTTCCACCAAAGAGGCCAACCAGCTGCGCAAGGCCATGGCGACATTCCGATCCCGCGGCGGCATCGAAAAGCTACAAGACA
This sequence comes from uncultured Loktanella sp., assembly GCA_964385035.1. Classification (GTDB taxonomy): domain Bacteria; phylum Pseudomonadota; class Alphaproteobacteria; order Rhodobacterales; family Rhodobacteraceae; genus Yoonia. The sequence continues at coordinate 20,067 of CAYLMZ010000031.1, read as the reverse complement.
AAATGGTCAGCCGCATGATCAACCGTGGATATGAAGCGGAGTTTGCCAACCGCTGTTTTGACCAGATCAAGGGCTTTGGCAGCTACGGATTTCCCGAAAGCCATGCGGCCAGTTTTGCCCATCTGGTCTATGTGTCCTGCTGGATCAAATGCCACTACCCGGATGTGTTCTGTGCGGCCTTGCTCAATTCGCAGCCCATGGGATTTTATGCGCCAGCCCAAATTGTGCGCGACGCCCGTGAACATCAGGTGATCGTGCGTGCGCCTGATGTGAATTACTCGGATTGGGACAATACGCTTGAACCTGTCGGGGCAGGGGTCTTTGCCGTCCGCCTTGGCCTAAGGCAGGTGGACGGGATGCGGGCGGATATGGGCCAACGTGTGATGGATGCGCGACAGGCCCCGTTTGCCGACCTCAAGGACCTCAAGGAGCGTGCAAGGCTGGATGCAGGCACGATCCGGCGCTTGGCTGCGGCAGATGCCGCGCGCTCCATGGGGTTGGACCGGCGACAGGCGCTTTGGGATGCGCGGGCCTTGCGTGATGCGCCGGACTTGCCGCTGTTCCAGGACACGCGGGATGAAGGGGCCGAAGTGCGTTTTGATCTGCCCCAGATGCCTGTGTGTGAACATGTGGTGGCCGATTATCAGACCACGCGGCTGTCGTTGAAGGCCCACCCGATGGCTTTCCTGCGTAAAAGCATGACGCGCCAAGGATATGCGACAACCCGCGCGCTGGACGATATCCGCAACGGTGCCCGCGTCAAGCTGGCGGGTATCGTCCTGATCCGGCAACGTCCCGGCAGTGCCAAGGGTGTCTGCTTTATCACGCTTGAGGATGAAACCGGTGTTGCCAACCTCGTCGTGTGGCCCAAGGTAATGGAGGCCTACCGCAAGACCATTATGCGCGCTCGTGTCATCGACGTGCGCGGCTACGTGCAAAAGGATGCCGACGTGATCCATGTGGTTGCAACCCACCTTGAGGATCGCAGCGACGCGCTGGAGCGGCTGAATGCAGATGCGCGGATGGAAGCCCCATTGGCCCGCGCTGACGAGGTCCGTAAGCCGATCCCGCAAGACCCGCGCGGGCGGCACCCGCGCGATGTCCGCGTGATCCCGAAATCGCGGGACTTTCACTGAGCTCCCGATGTCCACTCCGCAACCCTGAAACGGGGGCCGGGCATCTGCGTGAATTCGGAAAATCCCATCGCCCGATAGGCCGCAGCGGCTCCCGGGTTATCGGGTGAAGTGCCAATTACCAGACGGCTTGCGCCACTTTCCATTGCGTAGGCTTTGGCCTCCGCGATGAGTGCGTGCCCGATCCCCTTGCCGCGATGGGGCTCTTCAACAAAGAGGTGTGCGATATCCAGCAAATCACCCCTCTGCATGGGTCGCCAATGCGGTTCAAGGACCGCATAACCTACAGGAATTCCATCCTGATATGCGATGAAACCGACCAATGGCCCATCACAAAACCGCTCTTGCGTCTCAGCCAGACCCATTTGGCAGCTGTCGCCGTGGAATGCGCAAAGCTTGCCGATCATGCGCAAGAGCGCGGGTATATCCTTGGGGGTGACTTTGGAAATTTCGACCATTGGGGTGTCCTTTGCTTGGCCCGCCTGAGGCTAAACACAACAAGATAACCCCAAGGGAGCGTCTGGTTCATAATCTCGTCAGGAAAAGGTCCAGTCGCCGCTATATGGCGCTGGTAAAGTAGAAGCGGGAAGATGGATGCCGTCTCAACATGTCGTGCTGATGCCAGAGGCCGTCGTGCCCTGTCAAGAAATCACGCTTGTCGCGACGCATGATTTCAGCAAGTGTCGCGCAAAGTGCAAACCTTGGGAGGATGGCATGCCGCTGGAAATGAACCGAGACGTTTTTATCACCTGCGCCGTGACGGGTTCGGGTTCGACGCAGGACCGTAGCCCGCATGTGCCACGCTCGCCTAAGCAGATTGCCGAAAGTGCAATTGATGCCGCAAAAGCGGGTGCCGCTGTGGTCCATTGCCATGTTCGTGACCCCGAAACTGGCGTGCCATCACGCGATCTCGCACTCTACCGCGAGGTCACAGATCGCATCCGCGATGCCGAGGTCGATGTGGTGCTCAACCTCACTGCTGGCATGGGTGGGGATATTGTCTTTGGAGGGGTGGAAAACCCGTTTCCGACCGTTGCAGGGACCGACATGGTAGGGGCAACCGAGCGCGTCGCCCATGTCGCCGAATGCCTGCCCGAAATCTGCACCCTCGATTGCGGCACGATGAATTTTGCCGAAGCCGATTACGTGATGACCAACACGCCCGGCATGTTGCAGGCGATGGGGCGGATGATGACGGAACTGGGCGTGAAGCCCGAGATCGAAGCCTTCGACACAGGCCATCTGTGGTATGCCAAACAATTGGTGAAAGATGGTATTCTCGACAGCCCTGCACTGGTGCAGCTTTGCATGGGCGTGCCATGGGGCGCGCCAGATGATCTCAACACCTTTATGGCGATGGTCAACAATGTGCCGGATGACTGGACGTTCTCGGCCTTTGGATTGGGACGCAGCCAAATGCCTTACGTCGCAGCGTCCGTATTGGCCGGTGGCAACGTCCGAGTAGGGCTGGAAGATAACCTAATGCTCGACAAAGGCGTACTTGCGACAAACGCGCAACTGGTCGAACGTGCCGCAGGGATCATCGAAAACCTCGGTGCCCGCGTCATCGGCCCAGACGAGGTCCGCGCCAAGCTGGGTCTGACCAAACGCGCACCGGTCGCGAAATGAGGGCACTGATCCTCGCAGCCTTTGTCTTTGTCTCGGGATGCGGGTTCTTCACCGTCTACCGGGACACTGACGTCCCGATCTCGTCCAAGGCTGTCTTTGACGTCGAGCGCTATATGGGCCTTTGGCATGAAGTCGCGCGATTTCCTGTGCCGTTTCAGACGGGTTGTGTCGGCGTGACAGCAGAGTATGCGTTGAAGGACGACGGGACTGTCTCGGTCCTCAACATCTGCCGCAATCCAGATGGCACCGAGAAATCACGTATCCTGGGCACGGCCGAGCCAATAGGGCCAGCCCGTTTGGAGGTCCGGTTCACATCTGTTCCATTCGTCGTCGGTGACTATTGGGTTTTGTGGACCGATGAGGATTATCAAACCGCAGTTGTAGGGGCCCCCAATGGACGGTCGGGGTGGATTTTGAACCGCACTCCCACCATTCGGGCGGATCGTTTGCAAACGGCCCGTGATATTCTGGCATTCAACGGCTATGACGTCAGTCAATTGATGGAGATCGCACAATGAGAAAACTGATCTTGGGAAGTGTTCTGGCGCTTGCCGCATGTGAAGGAACCGGCACGATGACAACCGGTGCCCCTAACGGCGGTATGCGTGAATTTCTGGTGATCGGCGGCCGGATGACATTTGAGCAATGTCGCGCGCGTGGTGGCCTGATTATTCGCGATAGCAATACCAATATGGTGGCCTGCGATCCTTCGGTTCGGGGCGAACCACAGCCGGTGGATGAATTTGACAATCCCGCCAACAACGCTGCCGGAACTTAAGATATGACAAAGCAATCAGCGGCCATCATCGGCGGTGGTGTTATCGGTGGCGGTTGGGCCGCGCGTTTCCTGCTTATGGGCTGGGATGTCCGCGTTTTCGACCCTGACCCGCAAGCTGAACGCAAGATCAACGAGGTGCTCTCGAATGCCCGTCGTTCCTTACCCGGTTTGTCAGATGTCGCTTTGCCTGCCGAAGGCACACTGACCTTTCATGACACAATGTCCGATGCCGTCGAAGGCGTCGCATGGATTCAGGAAAGCGTACCGGAGCGGTTGGAACTGAAACGCAAGGTCTATCAGACGTTGCAAACCCATTGCCCCGAAGGTGCGGTGATCGGGTCCTCGACCAGCGGTTTCAAACCCTCCGAATTGCAGGGGTGCGCCACGCGCCCCGCGCAGATCGTTGTCACGCACCCGTTTAATCCCGTTTACCTGCTGCCGTTGGTCGAATTGGTGACAACAGATGCAAACCCCACATCGGTCATCGAGAACGCGAAAGCGATCCTGACCGGCATTGGGATGCATCCCTTGCACCTGCGGGCGGAGATTGATGCCCATATCGCGGACCGCTTTCTTGAGGCCGTCTGGCGCGAGGCTCTTTGGCTGATCAAGGATGGTATCGCCACGACCGAAGAAATCGACGACGCAATCCGCTATGGTTTTGGGTTGCGCTGGGCGCAGATGGGCCTGTTTGAAACCTATCGGATCGCTGGCGGCGAGGCCGGCATGCGTCACTTTATCGAACAGTTCGGTCCTGCGCTGGCGTGGCCTTGGACGAAACTGATGGACGTGCCAGAGCTGACAGACGACCTGATCACGGAAATCGCCGATCAGTCGGATGCACAATCAGGGGCATTCTCGATCCGCGAACTCGAGCGCGCACGTGACAACAACCTGGTCACGATCCTGCGCGGGCTGAAGGCGCAGGACTGGGGCGCGGGCAGGCTTTTGAATGCGCAAGATAAACGTGTTGAGGGAACGCCAACCCTTCCAGATGATCTGAGAAAACCGATCGTGACAGTGGAGCGGGCCGTGCCCCTCGATTGGACCGACTACAACGGTCACATGAACGAAGCCCGCTATCTTCAGGCCTTTGGCGATGCGACGGATCGGATGATGCTACTGGTCGGCTGTGATGCCGAGTATATCAAGACCGGCGGCAGTTACTTTACTGCCGAAACCCACATCCGCCATCTCGATGAAGTTCACGCAGGCGCGGTGATCCGCATTGAAACCCAAGTCATGTTGGGTGAAGGCAAGAAAATGCACCTTTTCCATCGCATGTTTGAAGGAGAGCGGGAGCTCGCAACAGGCGAACATATGCTGATCCACGTAAGCCTTGAGACCCGCCGCGCCTCTGAACCCGCCCCACATCTGGCAGAGGTTCTTGGCCGGGTCGCGACAGCCCATGCAGACTTGCCCCGCCCTGAAGGCGCGGGCAAAGCGGTTGGCGTGCGCATCTAGCGGGCTTAGCCCCGGTGCGCACCATCTGCGAGGGATTTGACGAAAGCCAGAACATCGGCGCTGGATTCACCGGCGCCGATTTTTTCTACGATGGCCGATCCCACAACCGCACCATCCGCGATTGACGCGATGCCCTCTGCTGCCTCGGGTGTCTTGATGCCAAAGCCAACAATTACCGGCAAATCGGTCGAGGCTTTGATCCGTGCGACTTCCGGGGCGACGTCTGCGGATTGTGCCTCAGCCGTGCCTGTGATCCCTGTCACCGACACGTAGTAGACAAAGCCAGAGGTGTTTTGCAGAACCTTGGGCAGACGTTTGTCATCCGTCGTCGGCGTGGCCAAACGGATAAAGTTGATCCCTTTGGCTTGGGCAGGGATGCAAAGTTCTTCGTCTTCCTCAGGCGGCAGGTCCACGATGATCAACCCGTCGATACCTGCGGCGACGGCGTCATCAAGAAACGCCTCCACACCACGCGAAAAAATCGGGTTGTAGTAGCCCATCATGACAATCGGTGTGGTGTCATCCGCTTTGCGAAACTGACGGGCGTATTCCAGCGTTTTTTCCAAGTCCTGCCCGGCTTCAAGAGCGCGCTGGCCTGCCAGTTGGATTGTGGTGCCGTCCGCCATCGGGTCGGTGAAAGGCATGCCAAGTTCAATGATATCGACACCTGCGGCAGGCAGGCCTTTCACGATCTCAAGGCCGGTCTCATAGTTGGGGTCCCCAGCCATGACATAGGCCACAAATGCCTTCTTACTGTCGGCGCGCAACTGCGCAAATTTCGCGTCGATTCTGCTCATAACCGTCCCCGTCATTCAAACTCGGCATGGTTTGCTTGAAGCAGTTCAGAAAATCAATGGGCCAGTCGGGGGTTTGTGTCCATCAGATGCCTTGCAGGGTCGCGCCCGACGCCCTAGAAGCGCGGAAAGCTGCAAAGGAGTGTTGGCATGGGTTTTAAGATGGGCATCGTGGGTCTGCCGAACGTTGGCAAATCGACCCTGTTTAACGCATTGACCAAAACAGCTGCCGCACAGGCCGCAAACTTTCCGTTTTGCACCATCGAGCCCAATGTAGGCGAAGTCGCTGTCCCTGACGCCCGTCTGGACAAGCTGGCTGCCATCGCAAGCTCCAAGCAGATCATTCCCGCCCGCATGACATTCGTTGACATCGCCGGGTTGGTGAAAGGCGCCAGCAAAGGCGAAGGCCTTGGCAACCAGTTCCTTGCCAATATCCGAGAGTGTGATGCAATCGCGCATGTGCTGCGCTGCTTCGAAGATGACGACATCACCCACGTAGATGGGCGCGTTGATCCTGTCGCTGACGCCGAAGTCATTGAAACCGAATTGATGCTTGCTGATCTGGAAAGTATCGAAAAGCGGATGCAGAACCTCGTCCGGAAAGTCCGTGGCGGGGACAAAGACGCCGTACAACAGGTCCGCTTGCTGGAAGCGGCGCAAGCAGCGCTTGAAGATGGCAAGCCTGCGCGTGTCGTCGACGTTGATGCAGATGACGCGAAAGCCTGGAAGATGCTGCAACTTCTGACCACGAAGCCAGTGCTCTATGTTTGCAACGTCGAAGAAGACAGTGCAGGCACCGGCAACAGCCAATCGGCCAAGGTTGCCGAAATGGCGGCAGCGCAAGGCAACTCGCACGTTGTGATCTCTGCCCGCATCGAAGAAGAGATCAGCCAGCTTGAAGCCGATGAGGCCGAGATGTTCCTTGGCGAGATGGGACTTGAAGAGGCCGGCCTCGACCGTTTGATCCGCGCCGGCTACGGGTTGTTGCATTTGCAGACCTACTTTACCGTTGGTCCAAAAGAGGCGCGTGCCTGGACCATCAAGGAAGGCGCGTCTGCACCGCAGGCGGCAGGTGTCATTCACGGTGATTTCGAAAAGGGCTTTATCCGGGCCGAAACCATTGCCTACGATGATTTTGTCGAACTCGGTGGGGAGCAACCCGCAAAAGAAGCAGGCAAGATGCGCGCGGAAGGCAAGGGCTATATCGTCAAAGATGGCGACGTGATGCACTTCCTTTTCAACACCTAGTCACTGCCACACTCAGGCCGCAAAGACCTTTGAATGTCACCCCGACTTTTTGCGGAGGCGAGACATGAGACGTTTTCTTCTTTATGCGGTCCTGGGATTGGGTGCCGCAGCGTGCAACACAACCGGGCTTACTGGTCAGACCTATCCTGATCGAGAGCAAGTCAGTTTTCGAAGTGCAGACGGCGTAACGGTCCGGAGCTATGCTTGCGTTCCGGGCGCAAACGGGGCGGGTGCTCACCGCTATGTGGATGGGGAAATCCTTGAGGCTGAGATGCGCTTTGCCCGAGAAAACGTAGGGGGCCTTAGTGGTGCGCTGGGCGCCCGGGCCGGCGTAAATCAGGAAATTGCACGCATTACCCGGGTTGCAGATACAGATTTCCGTTGCGCTTATCTGGGAAGTCGCGATGCCTGACATCGGGGCATGCGCATGTCCTCGACTTGAAAACCGTTAAGATTTGCGCCAACTGAGCGATGTGTATCAGAGACGGATATGCGGTGATGCCGGTTTGTGACAGATCGGTGCAATTTGGAAAGTGACCCCGTTGCCCCAGAAATTTAATGGTGACCTGACGGACCCCGCACAGCGCAAGCTGGCTGAACGTTTTGTCTATTGGACAGATCATGGTGTCTTGCGCGGGCTGTGGCATAATTTCAGTATGATTGCGCCGGGTGCGTACAGGTCAAACCACCCAGACCATAAACGTTTTGCAGCCTATGCCGCCCAAGGTATTAAAACGATCTTGAACCTGCGTGGGGTCGGCAAAGGGGCCCCCTACGTGTTGGAGGCAGAAAGCTGCGCAGCGGTTGGTCTGAACCTCGTTTCTGTCCAACTGTCGGCACGCAGGGCGCCCAAGAAAGTTAATCTGCTAGAGCTTTTCGAAGCCTTTGAGACCATGCAAAGGCCATTCCTGATCCATTGCAAGTCAGGTGCGGATCGCACTGGTCTGGCGGGCGCGCTTTACTTGATGACACAAGAGGGCGTTCCACTCGAACAAGCCCGGCGCCAGCTATCGTTCCGCTACTTGCATATCAAGCGGTCATCAACGGGCATTCTGGACCACTTTCTTGATACTTATGCGGCCCGCAATGCGCAGTCCCCGATTGATATCATCACTTGGGTCAAGACCGAGTATGACCAAGATGCACTGACCGAGAGCTTTGCTGCGAAACGGGCCGCGTTGAAGCCCTGGCAGGGCTGGTTTTAGGGTTCAGCCTTGGGCGACCATTGGAACGGCCTTTTGTTGGCAGCACTATCATCTACGATTGTTGCGATCTTCTTTGAACGGGTCTCTGGGCGTTTTGCATTCAGCAGAATTTCAAGCGCGCCCCTTTTGACGGAGCGAGGGAACGCTTGCCAGTTGGCTTCAGCGCCGGGAACGCCGTCAAAGGCGGCTTGAAGGTCTGCGGGGATGATGAGGTTTTCAACATCATCAAGGGCCGTCCAACTCCCATCAGCCTTACTGCGGGCAATCACCTGGTCGCCAGGCTGTCGCATCTCGCCTTCGGCCACCAGCCGCGCGACCTTTTCCTTGTTCACGCGGCTCCAGTTTGATCGGGGTTTACGGGGGCTGATGTAGAGCATGGTCCGTTGCGTGTCTTTGGCACGGACAAGGCTATCGACCCAGCCGTAGCACAGGCCGGCGTCCACGATCTCGCTGGTGGAAACGTATTTCTCCGGCACGGCTTTCTTGAAGGTGACGGCCCAGATACCATCTGACGTCGCCCCATTGTCCGCCAACCACTTCCGCAGAGCCGCAACCGAGGTGAACTCAACTTGCGGCCTATCGGTCAGCGGGCGTTTGGCCATGATCAGTCACGTGTACCGGCAAAACGGGCGGACCATTCCTCGCGCTCGTCATCGGTGATTTTACGAAACAGGTTTTCAGGCACCGAAAATGCATGACCAGCTGGCAATGCCTCGAGTGCCGCGCCGACATCAGCAGGCCAGTTGTCATTGTCGGTTTGCATTGCATCAATCATCGTCTTGGCTGCATCAGGGATAAAGGCAGCTGACAAGACGGCGTAGATCCGGATCAAGTTCAGGGCAAGGCGCACTTGCATCGCTGCGGTTTCCGGGTCGGATTTGAATGTGGTCCATGGCGCATTGGCCTGTAGGTATTCGTTGCCAAGCACCCAGATCGCCCGCAACTCCGCGGCAGCTTTGCGGACCTCGATTGCATCCATATGTGCTTCATAGGCGCGAATACGCGTCGTCAGTTCGGTGATCAATTGCTCTTCGGCGGGGCCATAGGTTCCGCCCTCCGGCACCGCTTCACTGAACTTGGAACGGCAAAATTTCGTGATCCGGCTGACGAAATTGCCCAAGACATCGGCAAGGTCCTTGTTCACGTCAGTTTGGAAATTTTCCCACGTGAATTCCGCGTCAGAGCTTTCGGGTGCATGGCTCAACAACCACCAACGCCAATAGTCAGCAGGCAGGATTTCCAGCGCTTGATCCATGAAAACGCCACGCCCGCGCGAGGTGCTGAACTGCCCCCCGTCATAGTTGAGGTAGTTGAACGATTTGATGTAGTCGACCAGCTTCCACGGCTCTTGTGAGCCCAGAATAGTGGCGGGGAATGACAGCGTGTGGAATGGCACGTTATCCTTGCCCATGAACTGTGTGTAAGTCACATCATCCGCGCCTTTGTCGGTCCGCCACCAGCGGGCCCAATCAGACCCTTTGCCTGCATCCTCCCATTCCTGGGCGCAGGCGATATATTCGATGGGCGCGTCGAACCAGACATAGAACACCTTGCCTTCCATGCCGGGCCAATCAGCGTCGCCCTTTTTGACAGGAATGCCCCAATCGAGATCACGTGTGATCCCGCGATCTTGCAACCCGTCACCATCGTTCAGCCATTTTTTTGCAATCGACGTAGTCAGCACCGGCCAGTCAGTCTTGCTGTCGATCCAAGCGGCCAGATCCTCTTTCAGCTCGGATTGGCGCAGATAGAGGTGCTTGGTCTCGCGGACCTCAAGATCGGTGGAGCCTGAAATCGTCGAATAAGGGTTGATGAGATCCGTCGGATCAAGCTGTTTGGTGCAATTGTCGCATTGGTCGCCGCGTGCACTTTCAAACCCGCAATTTGGGCAGGTGCCTTCGATATAGCGATCGGGCAGGAACCGCCCATCCGCGTGAGAATAGACCTGTTCTTCGGTCACTTCGCGGATCAGCCCCATCTCTGCCAAGCGTCCGGCAAAGGCTTGCGTCAGTTGATGGTTTTGCGGGCTGGATGAGCGGCCGAAATGATCAAAGGACAAACGGAACCCATCTGCAATCTCGGCCTGAACCGTATGCATCTCTGCGCAGTATTCATCGACAGGCTTACCTGCTTTCGCCGCAGCGAGTTCTGCTGGTGTGCCGTGTTCGTCGGTGGCGCATAAAAACAGCACCTCATGGCCGCGCTGGCGCAGGTACCGGGCAAAAAGATCAGCCGGAAGCTGGCTTCCCACCAAGTTCCCGAGGTGTTTGATCCCGTTGATGTAGGGAATAGCAGAAGTAATGAGGTGGCGGGCCATCGACGTATCCTTACAGGTTTGACCGCCTATCTAGCCCTGTCGTGGGACAGATGCCAGATATAGCTTGCGTCTGGCTATCATTGTCACGCAAGTCTATTCTATTCACTGCCACGACCTCTCAATAAGGAAGCAAGTTATGAAATCACTCGCCCTCTGTGCCGCACTTTGTGTTCTGGGTACTGGTGCAGCCGCGCAAGACATCTATGCCGGTGGAAGCATTGATTATCTGCAACCGCATGACGGGGACACTCAATTTGTCACATCTGCCATTGCAGGCTTGGGCTTTGAGACAGGGCTTTTTGGAGTTGGGGCAGAAGCCGACTACGGCGTCCATGTCGGTGGTGACAATGACTACGACACCGCCCGTGTCCGCGCTTGGGTCAGCTATGATTGGGGTGACTACACTATCCGCGCAGGTGGCGGCATCACAGAATACTATTTCGATGATGCGAATTTCGGCGGTTATCATGCGATGCTCGGGGCCGAGCGCGCCCTGACCGATCAGCTTTCCTTGCGTGGTGAGTTTATTCGCGATTTTGTTGACGATGCATTTGTCGCCGGGATCACGGCGACCCGCATCGGTGTTGTCTACAATTTCTGAACGCTGCCCGATGTGAAGCGGGGGGAAGGCATCACGGCTCAGGCTGATTGGATGGTTTGTCGTCAGGCGATTTGCGTTCCCGGCTTCGCCCCAAGAGACGCCCGATCCCAAAACTGGTGCGAGGCGCGTAAACATAGCGTGTTCGGTCTTCGGGGGCTTGGCGAATACGCATCCGGCTTAGACCAAAGCCGATCAGAACGATATGACCGACAGAGATGAAATAAAACAACGCCGCAGGTCCGTACGCCTCGATCAGGGATGACGTGGTAAATGGGGCTGCGATGGCCCCCACCGCATAAAAGAACATCAACGCGGCCGAAAGTTCCACCCGTTGATCGGATGTGGCAAAGTCATGCGCGTGCGCGGCGGCGACCGAGTAGATTGGGAACGTCGTTAACCCAAAGAAGAATGAGGCCACATAAACGCTTGTGGCGCCCATGCCGGCGGTTGTCACGGTCAGCGCGCAGGACCCGACCGCGGCAATCGACAGCCAGATCATCACCCAACGCCGGTCGTACTTGTCTGCCAGCCAGCCTGCGGGGTATTGCGCCAATGCGCCACCGGCAACGAATGCCGCGAGGAATGACCCGATCTGATTGGCGCTCAGGCCGACTTCCTGCCCGTAGATCGGGCCAACCATCCGGAAAGATGCGCTTGACAGTGCGGCCACTAGGACGGCGGCAACACCAAGCGGCGAACAGGTCCAGGCAAGTTTAGGGCGCAGCCGAGTGGCTTTCGGCGTATCCGGCTGTGGCACCTTGGTCAACGTCAGGGGGAGCAATGAAGCGCAGCACAAGATCGTCAGAATATTGTAGGCGATATAGGTCTCTACATTGGCAAGGGCACCGATCATGAACTGGGCGACAAAGGACGCGCCCATATCTACAACCCGGTAGGTGCCCATTGCCCGGCCACGGGTTTCATTAGTGACTTTGGCCTGCAACCATGCCTCGATCACGGTGTAGCAACCCGCAACACAAATGCCGGACCCGATCCGGAACATGGCCCATGCGAACGGGTCGACGATTACGATATGGGCCGCCAATCCGATCGCCCCCATCGCGGTAAAGGCTGCAAACGCGCGGCTATGCCCGACGCTGCCCATCAGACGCGGCGCCCACCAGCACCCAATAAAGAACCCGACGAAATGTGCCGACCCCAGAAAGCCGACCTCGGTCTGGGAGAAGCCCAACTCCAATCCTGTCAGTGCATCAAGAGGGCCTACACCACCCGAAGAGAGCTGGAGCAGCGTCACTGACAAAAACAGGGCTGCAAATGAGATGATCATACGCATGACACGCCAGCTATGCGCCTGATGGCGGGGCTGCACTTGTGCCTTTTCGACAAACAGTGTCGTCTTTCGCCCCTTGCCCTAAGATCGTGGCGCTTTAGGGTCTATCCGACCCAAAATCGATAGGCAAATCAATGAAACACATTCCTCTTGGTCGGACAGACATCTTGGTCAGTGACTGGTGTCTGGGCACCATGACCTTTGGCAATCAAACCCCACAAGACGACGCCCACAATCAAATCGATATGGCCGTTGATGCAGGTATCAATTTTCTCGACACCGCAGAAATGTATCCGGTCAATCCGATCAGGGCAGAAACAGTCGGCAAATCCGAAGAAGTCATCGGGAATTGGCTGGCCAAAACCGGGCGTCGCGATGACGTTGTGATTGCGACCAAAGTGTCCGGCAACAACCCCGGTTGGGTCCGTGAAGGGCGGGGCTATGACGGGACTGTCATCCGCGAGGCTGTTGAGACCTCCCTGAAGCGATTACAGACTGATGTGATCGACCTCTACCAGATGCACTGGCCCATCCGTGGCTCTTACATGTTCCGGCAAAACTGGGACTATGACCCATCCGGTCAGAACCGCCAGCAGACGATGGATCATATGATGGATGTGCTGGAAGCGCTGGGAGAAATGGTGAAGGCAGGCAAGTTGCGCGCGATTGGTATGTCCAACGAAAGTGCTTGGGGGATGACCAAATGGATCGATCAGGCAGAGCAAGCAGGTCTGCCGCGCATGGCCTCCGTGCAAAATGAATACTCATTGCTTTGCCGCCTCTACGACACGGACATGGCTGAGGTGGCGGTGAACGAAGACGTGACCCTATTGTCCTTTTCGCCGCTGGCTTGTGGTTTGCTGACAGGCAAATACCAAAACGGGCAGGTGCCGGAAGGCAGCCGCATGTCGATCAACGGAGACTTGGGGGGACGTGTGACGGACCGGGTTTGGCCGGCGGTGCAAGCCTATCTGGATATTGCTGCCAAACACGGATTGGATTCGGTGGCTATGGCGATGGCATGGCAGCGCAGCAGACCCTTCCCGATCTCGGCTATCTTTGGTGCAACGACATCGGCGCAGTTGTCGCAAATCCTTGCGGGCAAGGACCTTGTTTTGTCGGATGACGTCATTGGAGACATCGAGGCCGCTCACAAAGCCCACCCGATGCCATATTGACGAAAACGCGACCCCTAAAGCAGGGGTCGCTCGCCCAGGCGCGAGATCAAATGCCTCTCGTCATCGTTGCGAAAAAACGGGACGTGACCGACCTCACCACCTTGTTCGATATGAGCAAGAAGTTCGGACAAGACGACCTGAGTGATGAAGGGCAGATCAAAGCGCTTTGCTTGCGCAATCGGCACCCATTGCAGATGTGCCAGTTCATCTTCGGCCCCGGAAAAGTCATCTGGGTCTGTCACCAGTTGCTGCGCATCAGCCAAAAAGAAACGCGCATCAAAGCGCCGGGGGCGGCCTTTGGGCGTCACGGCGCGAAAGAAAAACGAAAGCGCCGCCAGATCGGGGATGTGACCTGTTGCGGCAAAACCGCGCCAGCCTTGTGGGGGATCTGACCAGTTGGCAGGCGCACCGAGGACTTGGCCCGTCTCTTCCCATAGCTCTCTTACGGCGGCGGCAGCAAGCGCCCCAGGAGGACGTGCACTCTCACTTTCGAGCCGGGCATGATCAATCGCGGACATCTGTGTCGCCTGCACGTTTTCATCGTTCGGGTCTACTGCGCCGCCCGGGAACACGAATTTACCGGGCAGAAAAGCCGCACGCGCACCACGTTGTCCCATCAAAACAGAGGGCGTCTGGCTACGGTCACGTATGACGATGATGGTTGCCGCATCGCGGACGGCAGTCTTATCCATCGTTTTTCCGCCTTAGTCGGGGCGGCCAAACCCATGCATGCGGCGCGCCCATTGGATTGCGACCACCATGCCTTTCATCCGCGGCAAAAGATAGAGCGACAAGGCAATGGCCCCGATCGACAGAGTGATCGCCATCGTCCAAGGCGACGGACGGAACGCCACCCACATGAAGTGAATGACAAACCCCAGTATATGGCCGACCAAAAGGATCGTCAGATAGGCTGGTCCGTCATCAGCACGATGGTGAAACAGTTCTTGGTTACACTCAGGGCAATGGTCAGCAACCTTGAGGTATCCTGCAAACAGATGCCCGTGCCCGCATCGCGGGCAACGGCGGCGCAGGCCACGCATGACGGCCGGACCGGTCGGGCGCTCTTCTTCGGTGTAAGGGGCGTCAGTCATCGCAGAACTCCATGTGTTGCCCCGTGTCATGCCTGATTTGTGCGGCTTTTGAAATGGGCGGCCTTCGCGGTGAAGAAAAAAATCCTTGGCCCGCGACGGAAATCAGGACCGGCTGCGTTTGAAGACCATGAGCAGCAAGACTGCTGCTTCACACGCAAAAGGAAACAAGATGAAACATAATATTCTGATGGCAGTTCTTCTTTCGGGCCTCGTAGTCGCGGCGGGCGCCGCATCGGCCAATGAGCGCGGAGAGCGCCCTGACTTTGCAACGCTCGACCTCAACGGAGATGGAGCCTTGACGCTGGAAGAGTTGCAGGCACAAGCCGAAGCACGCTTTGCAAGTATTGATACAGACAGCGACGGCGGTCTGTCTGCCGAAGAACTGATCGCGGCTGCGGAAGGCCGCGCTGCGGATCGCGCAGCCAAGATGATTGAGCGCCTTGATGAAAACGGCGACGGCATCCTACAGCAAGACGAGATGCCGCGGCGCGGTGGGGACCGGGCAGACCGGATGTTTGAACGTGTCGATGCCGATGAAGATGGCGTGATCAGCCAAGAAGAATTCGATAGCGCCAAGGAACGGGCCAATGAGCGTCGTGGTGAGCGTCGCGGCGAGCGGCGTGATCGCGGGTGATGGAAACGGCTGAGGGCCCCGGTGGCCCTCGGCCAATTGCATGGGACTGGCGGACGGGTTAGCACCAAGACCAATGACTGCGACAAACGATCCCTTTGCGGGCGCCCCGGATGCGGCCTTGCTTGTGGCCTTTGCAAACGGGGACACACAGGCGGCGCGCATTTTGACAGCCCGTCTTTTGCCGCGTGTTTTGGGGCAAGCCACCCGTATGCTCGGTTCCCGCGATGCGGCCGAAGACGTCGCACAGGAAGCCATGATCCGCCTGTGGAAGACGGCCCCTGAGTGGCGGCAAGGCGAGGCGCAGGTCAGTACTTGGCTTTACCGCGTTGTCGCCAATCTGTGCACAGATCGACTGCGCAAGAGGCGCGGCAATGTCGGTATGGACCAGATTGCGGAACCTTTGGATGAAACGCCTTCGGTGACCGCGCAGATGCAGGAGCAGCGGCGCATGGGCGCACTTTCCAATGCACTCGCTGCTTTACCAGAAAGACAGGCGCAGGCTGTCTCACTGCGCCACCTTGAAGGGTTATCCAACCCTGAAATTGCACAGATCATGGACATCAGCGTGCGGTCCGTGGAAAGTCTAACAGCACGCGGGAAACGGGCTCTGGCTGATCTCTTGGCCGGGCAAAAGGATGAACTGGGGTATCAAGATGACACGCCCGAATGATGAGATTGTTGACGACCTGTTCGCGCAGGCCCGCAATGCAAAAGTCACGCCACCTGACGACTTGATGGCGCGCATTCTGGCCGAAGCGGAAACGGTGCAGGCAGGGTTCACCCATGCACCCCAAGCGTCGCGTCCCACGCTATGGGCAACCGTGCTTGATGCAATTGGTGGTTGGCCGGCGGTTGGCGGCCTTGCTGCGGCCACTGTTGCCGGTGTCTGGATCGGCATCGCCCCGCCCGCGAGTATTGAAGAATTTTCGGCGGGTCTGATTGGCGACGAGGTGGGGGTGTCGTTGCTGACTGGCGGCATTGGATTTGATGCGGAGGCATTTATCGATGGTTGAGCAGGCAAGTTCAGGCGCGAAGCCTCGCCGCATCTGGAAGGTTGTGTTTGCACTCTCGCTGGCGCTCAATCTTGCGATCGTCGGCGTGGTTGTCGGGGCTTTGGTATCGGGGCGACTGGGGGACAAACCGCCGCGCAGCTTTGATCTCGGTGTTGGTCCGGTGGCCAGAGCACTCAGCCCTGCCGAAAGACGTGAGGTCGGCCGTGATCTGGTGGAACAACGTGTCTTGCGGAACGTGGATCTGCGCGCGCGCGTGCGCGAGATTGTGGCAGTTCTACGGGCCGAACCGTTCGATGCCGATGCGATGCAAGACCTGTTTGAGGCGCAATCACGTGATCTTGCCGCGACCCAGCGGCAAGCGCAGCGCGCCCTGCTTGAGACGATTTCGGCCATGTCGCCCGAGCGGCGTGCCGCCTTTGCGGATGATATACTGCAAGGCATACGCCGCGGCCCGAGAGAGCGCGCGAATGATGGAAATTCAGGCGGCTGATTTCGCAAAGGCGACCTGATTGCGGCCGTTGTGCTTGGCCCGGTAGAGTGCGGCATCTGCGCGCTCTCGCAACGGGATCGGGTGTTCGGGGGTGCTCAACGCGATGCCGACCGAGATTGAGACATTGATGGATGCCGCCCCGGTTCTGACCATGAACGGCATATCGCAAATGAGCTTGCGCAGCCGGTTCGCTGCCCGTCGTGCTTGAATGGCCGTGGTATTGGGCAGGGCGATCATGAACTCTTCCCCACCAATGCGGCTGACAAGATCAACCGCGCGCAGGTTTGCACGCATGCGGCGGCCCAGTTCTGTCAGCACTTGATCCCCCACGCCGTGGCCGTGCTGGTCATTGATCGCTTTGAAGAAATCAACGTCGATCATCAGAACTGCCAAGGTTTGCCCCCGTTTTGTGGCGTCTGCCTCCAACTGCGACAGATGCGGCATGGCAAAGCGTCGGTTGAAAAGTCCGGTCAGAGGGTCCCGCACAGCGGCTTCAAGGCTGGTCATGACGTGGTTGTCCTGACTGTCCCTTTCTCTTTTGCGCGCGATCATGCGCGCGCATCGGATTTGGAACTCTTTGGCGGATACCTGTGCGTCAACAACCTCTTCTGCGCCAAGGTCAAGCTGGGTGGCTGCCGTCGTCCAGGTATCGGGATCATTGATCACGATGATCGGCACTTGCCTGCTGGCCGTGCGTGCCTTGAGTTCCGGCAGTAGCCTGGCCACATCGGGACCGACCGCATTATCTGACCTCAGATCAAGGATGATGGCGTCAGGTGGCGCGACCTCAACCGGTTGTTCGAGAGCCGTCTGATAGCTCATGCGGACTAAGCCCTGCGCCGGTGCGGCCTGTGCCGCTGCGACAGCATCAGGTGGCGCCAACTTATCGTCGCTGACGTAGTGCACGACCGGTGGTGCAACAAAGCTCTGGCGTGCCTCTTCGAAGCCGAGAGCGGCGATAGTGTCCGGGTTCAGTCCCAGATCATGACGGGCGCGCCTGACGCGAAGAAGGCAGCGGATACGGGCCATCAGATAGGCGTCATTGACGGGATGCGGGATCGCATCATCGGCCCCGCTGTCAATCGCGCTGCACCGTGCGGTAGCGGTGTCGGCCACCCCAATCGCAATGATTCCGACAGAGCGGTTTTTGGGATCAGATCGCAGATTGCGACAAAAGTCGTAGGCTGCTTTAGCGTCATAAGTTGGATTGATCACCACGATATCCGGCCGTGCGCGCGCCATTGCACGCGCCGCTTCCTGTGGTGTTTCGCAGGCATCACAAGCAAACTGCGCGCGTCCCAGCTTGACCCTTAAGACAATGCGGTTTGTGGCGACCGGATCCATGATCAGTATTCGCGCTGACATATGTTGCATCCCTTTCGGCGTTGCGCCATCTCTCGCAAAGAACGTCGTCAAAATTGGTTAAGAAACCCTTTCGGGTCGTAGGAGATCGTCGAATGTCGCCGGAACATGCAGAACTCATCGCTATTCAAGCGCTCGGCTGGCTTGCAGGGAATGAAGAGCTTTGCCCGGTTTTCCTCGGCTCGACTGGCGGGAGCATAGATGAGCTGCGGACCCGGGCGACCGATCCTGGATTTCTCGCGTCTGTCTTGGAATTCATCACGATGGATGACACATGGGTCGTCAGTTTTTGTGATACCGTTGATCTGGCTTATGACCAGCCGCTGCGCGCGCGTTACGCCTTGCCGGGGGCAGAGCAGGTGAACTGGACCTAGAGTGTGATTTTCAGTGTCCCGCCCGCATTTGCCGCGCGGCTTTGACATAAGATCATCGTGTCTTCGCGCTGTGCCTTAGACAGAACGAAGTCACGGTGTTCAACGTCGCCGGACTGCACGCTACATTTGCAAACTCCACACAGGCCATCGTTACACTTCAGATCAACCGCAATCCCCGCCGCGATCAGAGCGTCTGCGGCACTCTGCTCGGCAGGCACATTGATCTGCTGACCATCGGAAAGCTCTAGTGTGAACGGATGGTTTTCATACGCCGGCAGGTCCGGTGTTGCGAAGTATTCCAGATGTCTGGCCTCTTCGGGGAACCCGTTCGCTGCTGCGGCATCCATCACGGCTGTCATGTAGGCGTCAGGCCCGCATGTATAGATATGCGCGCCCTTGGTATACTCGGTCAGGCTTGCCAGATCGGCGCGGCTGCCATCAGCGCTACAATGCAAATGCACGCGATCCGCCCAAGCAACCTCTTCGAGGTCCTTTAAGAACCCTGCGCTCCGACGGTCCTTGAACGAGTAGTGCAGCGCAAAATCCGCGCCCAACGCATGCAACCGATGCGCCATTGCGATCATCGGGGTGATCCCGATCCCGCCGCCAAAAAGCAGAGTCCTTGATGCGGTCTCATAAAGCGGGAAATGGTTGATGGGGCGCGAGATGAAAACCCTTCGTCCCTGCGCAAAGATACGGTGCAAAAGCTTCGAGCCACCGCGCCCTGCATCCTCGCGCAGGACTGCGATCTGGTATTTGGACTGATCGGCAGGGTCGCCGGAGAGAGAATACTGGCGAAAGAACTCCGGCGCGACAACCACGTCAATATGGGCGCCTGCTGTGGCCGCAGGCAAGGGCGCGCCGTCAGGCAGGCTGAACTCATATTTGGTCACACCGTCGGCCATGCTTTCTGCCTTTGAGATCACCACCGAGAGCATCGGGGGCTCACCTTGATCGGCAGCATATGCATGCTCTGGCGGTGCCCCGGCGGCGCGGCGGGCGCGATGCTCGTCGGCCGGGATCATGGCGTCATAAGCCTTGATCCCGGCCTCGCGATCCATCGGCGCAGGCCAAGGGTAGGGTGGTGGGGCAAGCGGGGCGGGATAGACTGCAAGTGTTTGATCCTCGAACTTCAGATCGAGGTCGGGTTGCAAATCGCGCTGGTTGACCGGGTGGCGGGACGGGCGGTAGGCGCCGTCATCCTCCATCTCCAGATCCCACCACCATTTCTTGACCGGGTTGATGCGGCCTTTGCCAAGCGTGTCGTCGAGCTTGGCCAGCGCCTTGGCAGCAGATGGCACGGTCATGGCAAGCTTGCGGAAGGGGGCTTCGGCAAACAGCCCTTCAAGGTTCCATGGGCATGTTTTCATACACCGTCCGCACATGGCACCATTCTTCTGGCTTACACGGTAAGTGGTGCATTTCTGGCTGTCGGATTTCCAGATTTCATAGCCGTTGAACA
>CAYLMZ010000030.1:0-21350 GCA_964385035.1 uncultured Loktanella sp. | reverse complement strand
TTATTTTGCCGTCAAACATAACCGCAATCCGGTCAGAGAGGGACAAAATTTCCTCTAACTCCACCGAAACAAGCAAGATTGCCTTTCCCTGATCCCGAAGTGCAACAATCTGTTGGTGAATAAATTCGATTGCGCCGATGTCCACACCACGTGTGGGTTGGCCGACAAGAAGCAAATCGGGGTTCCGCTCGATCTCGCGCGCTAGCACGATTTTCTGTTGGTTGCCGCCGGAAAAGTTCTTGGCGGCCAGTTGCGGATTGGGGGGGCGCACGTCGAAACGCGCCATCTTTTCCTCGGTGTCCTGACGGATAGAGGCATTGTTCATCAGCAGTTTGGATTTCTGATAGCGGTCGTCGTGGTGATAGCCAAAGGCCGTGTTTTCCCACGCGTGGAAGTTCATAATCAGCCCTTCGCGTTGCCGATCTTCAGGCACGTGGCTGATGCCCTTCGCGCGACGGCTTTGCCCGTCTGACTTGGCCCCTGTCAGGTCAATCTCTTCACTATTGACCTTGATGGAGCCTGTGGCCTTTTCATAGCCGCCCAGCACCTCGAGTAATTCGGACTGCCCATTGCCAGCCACACCTGCAATGCCGAGGATTTCGCCGGCATGCACATCAAAGCTGACACCTTTGAGGCGATGCACACCTTTGCTGTCGGTGACATTAAGGTCTTTGACTTCGAGGATTTTCTTGCCCACTTCGGCCGGTTTCTTGTCGACCCGCAGCAGAACCTTGCGACCCACCATCAACTCGGCCAGATGGGCGGGATTTGTCTCGGACGTTTTGACGGTCGCCGTCATCTCGCCGCGGCGCATCACGCTGACAGTGTCGGTGATATCCATGATCTCGCGCAGTTTATGGGTGATCAGGATGATCGTTTTGCCCTCGCGCTTGAGGTTTTCAAGAATACGGAACAGGTGGTCTGCCTCGGCCGGGGTCAGCACGCCGGTCGGTTCATCCAGGATCAGGATATCGGCCTTGCGATAGAGCGCCTTGAGGATCTCGACCCGCTGCTGCATGCCGACACCGACCTCTTCGATCAAGGCGTCGGGATCGACATTCAACTCGTATTCTTCTGCCAAATTCTTAAGCTCGCGCCGCGCGCGGGCCAGTGAGGGGCGCAAAAGCCCGCTGTCTTCGGCCCCGAGAACGACGTTCTCAAGGACCGTGAAATTCTCGACCAGTTTGAAGTGCTGGAACACCATCCCGATGCCAGCGGCAATCGCGGCCTGGCTGTCAGGGATCGCGGTTTTCTTGCCTGCGATAAAGATTTCGCCCGCATCCGCTTTGTAGAACCCATACAGGATCGACATGAGTGTCGATTTGCCGGCCCCGTTTTCGCCGATGATTCCATGAATGGTGCCGGGCATCACGCGGATCGAAATATCCTTGTTGGCTTGCACCGGGCCAAAGGCTTTGGAGATGCCTTTGAGTTCAATAGCAGGGGCGAGTTCGGTCATCAAAAACACCTGTGATCTCTATGGGAAAAGGCCGCGCGGATTGCTCTCGCGCGGCCCTCTTAGGTCTTGGCCTAGACGCCGGGCTTAGAATTCCAGCGCTGGGCAGCTTTCGTCGCTCATGTAGTCATGAACCATCAGCTCACCCGAGGAAATGTCAGCCGCCGCGCCATAAGCGACAGACAGCATTTCGAAGGACACGATTGGCTCGTTGTTTTCATCAAGCGCAAAGCCGACACCACCGTTGGCAACGCCCATGACGTTGAAGCCAGTTTCAAGATCTTCACCCATCATCATCGCTTCGTAGATCGCATTGTCGACGCGCTTCATCATGGATGTCAGGACCTGACCGGGGTGCAGGTAGTTCTGGTTGCTGTCCACACCGATGGACAGGATGCCTTCGTCTGCGGCTGTCTGCAGAACACCAACGCCTGTGCCACCAGCAGCGGCGAAGACAACGTCAGAACCCTGGCTGATCTGGGCTTGTGTCAACTCAGAGCCCTTCACCGGGTCGTTCCACGCGGCAGGTGTTGTGCCTGTCATGTTTGCGATCACAGTTGCGTCTGGGTTTACAGCCTTCACGCCTTGGGCATAGCCGCAAGCAAAGCGACGGATCAGCGGGATGTCCATGCCACCGACAAAGGAGACGGTGTCTGTCTCGGATGCCATCGCAGCCATCATGCCCACAAGGTAAGACCCTTCGTGCTCGTTAAAGACAACCGACCGCACGTTTGGTGCGTCAACAACCATGTCGATGATCGCAAACTTTGTGTCGGGATAGTCGGCTGCAACTTCAGCCAGTGGTGTCGCCCAAGAGAAACCAGCCATGACGATTGGGTTCGCGCCTGATTCAGCAAAGCGGCGGATCGCCTGCTCGCGCTGTGCATCGGACTGGATCTCAACCTCGGCATATGTGCCGCCTGTTTCGGCTGCCCAACGCTCGGCCCCGTTATAGGCGCTTTCGTTGAAGGATTTGTCGAACTTGCCGCCAAGATCGAAAAGGATGGCAGGATCTGCAGCAGCAGTACCGGCAGTCAGCGCCAGTGCAGCAGATGCGCCAAGGAATTTGTGCATAAGTGTCATTGTTATTCTCCCAGGTCGTTACGCGAGGCGTCTTGCGGTTGATCCGCTGCCTCAATGAAAGCCGAAGCCTTAATGAGTCCGGTCATCGCTAGATAAGGCCTTGCCTTGGGGCGAAGATCAACAGCTTTTTGGGAAATTCGCGGCCCGAAAGCCCATAAATCAGGCCTTTGATGCGCAATGACGCAGGGTCAAGAGGCGGTCAAATCCTTGCGCATGACAATGGCGGCCACAGGTGCCCCATTTTTGGGCGTGTAGTAGTTTTGGCGTGCGCCCACCTTGGTGTAGCCTGTGCCCTCATAAAGGCCGCGGGCGCCGGTGTTGTCTTCGGCCACTTCAAGGAAAATCGCAGCCGCACCGGCTGCCTGCGCCTTGCGTTCCGCCGCCAACAACGTGGCCCGCCCCAGCCCCTGACGTCGGCTTTGCGGTGTTGTGGCGATCGTCAGCACTTCGGCTTCGTCCGCGATCACGCGGATCATGGCAAAGCAGGTGGTATTGCCGACAATAAAGGTGCCTTTGGTCGCCAGAAGCGCGCGGAACTCGTCAGAAGACCATGCGCGCGTTTGGGTAAAAGCGGCAGCATGCAGGGTGGCCAGCGCGTCGGGTGTCATGTCAGAATGACAGGGGCCGGGTCGCGCGGGGGGGCAGCATCAGCACCGCGCACATACATCGGTGCCGGACGCGGTGGCGCGTCTGCAAAGCGGGCCGCGGTGATCTGTGCAATCGCGGAAATGATCTGCTGTGCCGATGTGTCAGCCGCACCGGTTGCCACTGCTTGCTCTGGCGTGCTTGCCGTGCCATCCGCACCGAACACCTGAAAATAGGCCTGCCCGCGTGGGGCTGGGATCTCGGCGGTAAAGGGCAGGGGGTGGCCATGCGCGCGGGCCTCAAACCCGTTTACACCAACCGCGGGTTTCCCAAGGCCCAAGGCAAGGCCACGGGCTGCGGACACAGCGATGCGAATCCCTGTGAAATTCCCCGGACCTGTTCCGACACCAATCGCGTCCAGATCAGCCCAGTGCAGGGATTCGGCGGCCAACATGTCTTCCAGCATCGGCATGAGATGCTCTGCCTGTCCTTTTTTCATCTCGTCAATGCGGGTGACAATCCGGTCTCCCAACAGCAAAGCGGCGGCGCAATGCGCCGCCGATGTATCAAAAGCCAGAATGATGGGGTTACGCCGCAACAGGCCGCACCTCGACCACTTCGGGAATGTAGTGGCGCAGCAAGTTTTCGATCCCCATCTTCAGTGTCAGCGTCGATGACGGGCAACCCGCGCAGGCGCCCTGCATGTGCAGATAGACGATACCGCGGTCAAACCCGTGGAAAGTGATGTCCCCACCGTCTTGGGCCACGGCAGGCCGCACGCGCGTATCGAGCAACTCCTTGATCTGACCTACGATCTCAGCGTCTTCGCCTGTGTGTTCGGCGTGGCCGCTGGCGGGCTTGTGGTCTGCAGCCATGACCGATTGGCCAGACTGGTAATGCTCCATGATCGCGCCAAGAATACCCGGCTTGATGTGATCCCATTCGGCATCGTCGGCCTTGGTGACAGTCACAAAGTCGATCCCGAAGAAGACACCCGTGACACCGCCGGTCCCAAAAATACGCTTTGCCAAAGGCGAGGCTTCGGCGGCCTCCGCACTTGGGAAATCAGCAGTTCCCACTTCAAGCACATTCTGGCCAGGCAGGAATTTCAGCGTCGCGGGGTTCGGTGTGGATTCAGTCTGGATGAACATCGGGCAAACCTTTTTTGTCAGGATTTACATATGCGCGTGCAGGGCGCAGATGTCAAGATTTGGAACGGTTCTAAAGTTCGGCCCTGGCTTACGTGATCGCCTCAAGCCGTTCTTTCGACATATCCCCGGGCACCAATGTGATCGGAATTGGCAGGCTGCCCGACTGGCGGGCCAGATGTGTCACAAGCGGACCCGGCCCTTTGCTATCTGTCCCGGCCCCCAGCACAAGGACCCCGATTTCGGGATCTTCATTGATCTGTGCCATGATCTCGTTCAGCGGTTCGCCTTCGCGGATGATCAACTCGGGATGGACATTCTGCTTATCCCGCATCCATTTGGCAAAGACTTCGTAGTGGACTTCGATCCGTTCACGGGCTTCGGCGCGCATGATCTCGCCTACACCGATCCAGTGATTGAATTCATCCGGTGGAATAATCGACAAGATCGCAACACCGCCGCCGGTATTTGCAGCTCGCATCGCAGCAAAACGCATGGCGTTCAGGCATTCGCGGCTATCGTCCAGAACGACCAGAAACTTACGCATGATTATTCCCCCAGCAGTCGCCCAAGTGTGACGGATCACAAAGGCCGAGGCAACGGCGATTTAACCGGCGCTGGCGGCCCAATCCCAATAAAGCTCGCGGACGCGCCGGGTCACGGGCCCTACCTGATACTGCCGGTCCTCAAACGCGGTGACAGGCGTGACCTTTGACATATTGCCCGACAGGAATACCTCGTCAGCATCATTGAAATCATCAAAACTCAGGACGGTTTCATGGACCGTTGCGCCGTCCGCGGTCAGGTTCGCGATATGCCGCGCGCGGGTAATGCCGGACAAGAATGTGCCATTTGCAATAGGGGTAAAAACCTCGCCATCCTTGACCATAAAAACATTCGCTGTCGCGGTTTCGGCCACATTGCCCATGGCATCAGCCACAAGTGCGTTGTTGAACCCACGCGCGCGGACCTCGCGCAGCATCCTTGCGTTGTTGGGATAAAGGCAGCCCGCTTTGGCATCCACAACCGCATCTTCCAGCACAGGCCGGCGGAACTGGGTCCGGCCTAAGGTGACGGTTGCAGTCTCAGGTGCGAAAGGGATTTCTTCAAGGCAGATGGCAAAGCCCGTTTTGTCTTCGGAGGGCACAATCGCAGTGAGGTCGCCATCAATCCCCCAATACATCGGACGAATATAAACGGGGGCGCCAACGGGGTACTTGCGCAAACCCTCATGGACTATGGCGACCATATCTTCGGTCGAGACAGTCGGTGTCAGCATCAAGGCCTTGGCCGAGCGATTTACCCTTGCGCAGTGCAAATCCAGATCCGGGGCGAGGCCATTTACAAAACGCGCCCCATCAAACACGGTTGAGCCCAGCCATGATCCATGGTCAGCGGCCCGCATGATAGGGGCATCGCCCTCGTGCCATGCACCTTCAAAATATGTCCAGATATTCTTACCAGTCGCCATGATCGCCTCCCTTGCGGGGACGGTAGGGCGCAGTTGTGGCAAGGTAAAGGGGTGGCGTCCGATGCCGGGGAACACCGGACGCCTGGGACCTGCGGATGGCCTTCGGGACAAGGCGATCATCCCAGCAACCGGGCAGAACGAATCTGGACCGCGTATGCAGGGTCCCCCAATGGTGATTCAGTTTTGTGACGGAGCATCCGCCATTGCCAGCAATGCAGCCAGATCCAGCGGCGCGTTCACCATCTGCAAGGCCCCATCTTTATTGCGGGGCCATGCGACACGCGGTTTATCGACATAAATCTCGACACCATTCTCATCAGGATCACGCAGATAGACAGCCTCGCTGACCCCGTGATCGGCGGCGCCATCAATCGCAATGCCTGCGGCCACAACGCGGGCAAGAACCTGCGCCAAGGCTTTGCGGTCAGGATAAAGAAACGCGGAATGATAAAGTCCGGTATGCCCTTTGGGAGGCGGGGTCGCACCGAGGCTCTCCCATGTGTTCAGACCAATGTGGTGATGATACCCACCTGCGCCTAAGAACGCAGCGCCGGTTCCATAGCGCTGGGTCAGCTCAAACCCCAGAATATCCCGGTAAAAGGCGATCGCCTGATCCAAATCCGAAACACGCAGATGAACATGCCCGACTGAGGCTGTGGCTTGTTGGGTCATGGGGGCCCCCTTTAAAAAGACATCCCCAATCTAGCCCCGCACAGGCCGCGCCAAAACCACCATGGGCGCATCGGGGCGGTGCGCCACTGCACAGCTTCCTATGTTCAAAAATACCTCGGGGGAGGCCGCAGGCCGGGGGCAGCGCCCCTAGCTGCGCAACATACCCACGATGTCATAGGTCTTGCGCAGAATCGGATCCGCGATCGCACGTGCCTTTTCAGCGCCTTGGCCAAGGATGCGGTCAATCTCTGCGGGATCGGCCATCAACCGGGCCATCTCGTCCGAGATAGGTGCAAGTTTTGCCACGGCCAGATCAGCCAAAGCGGGCTTGAATTTACCCCAGCCTGCACCGGGGTACTCAGCAATGACGGCCTCAGGCGTCATATCAGCGAGGGCTGCGTAAATCTCGACCAGATTGCGGGCTTCGGGGCGGCCCTCAAGCCCATCAACAGTCTCGGGGAGTGGTTCCGGGTCCGTCTTGGCCTTTTTGAATTTCTTGGCGATTTTGTCGGCATCATCGGTCATGTTGATGCGTTCCATATCGCTTTCACCTGACTTGGACATCTTTTTGGTGCCGTCACGCAAGTTCATGATCCGCATGGCAGGGCCTTCGATAACGGGTTCGGTCGCGGGGAAGAAATCAACGCCAAAGTCATGATTGAACTTCGCGGCAATGTCGCGTGTCAACTCGACGTGCTGTTTTTGATCCTCGCCCACAGGCACATGGGTTGCATGATAAAGCAGAATGTCGGCGGCCATCAGAGACGGATAGGCATACAGCCCAAGCGACACCTTTTCAGTATTCGATCCTGCCTTGTCCTTGAACTGCGTCATGCGGTTCATCCAGCCAACACGGGCGACACAGTTAAAGAGCCAGCCCAACTCGGCATGGGCAGAGACCTGGCTTTGATTGAAAAGAACGGATTGAGACGGATCAAGACCGGCGGCCAGATAGCCTGCGGCAACTTCACGGGTCATGTTCGCCAGCTCTTTGGGATCTTGCCAGACGGTGATCGCGTGCAGGTCAACGACGCAGTAAACCGTTTCCATCTGGCCCTGCATGCCCACAAAGCGCTTGATCGCACCAAGATAGTTGCCAAGGGTTAGCCCGCCTGAGGGCTTGATCCCTGAAAACACACGTGGCGTAAAGCTGGTCTCTGTCATGATGTCGTTCCGGTCTGGATTTCAAAGCTGGGGTCGCATACCCATGCCAGACAGACCCGTCAACTTCAACAGAGGCGAAACCGGTTCATGGACGATGAAGATGACTATCAGCGGCCGGAGATGCCGTTTCATGCGATCCCGCCGGTCGTCGTTGCGCTTACGCTGCTGATCATCGGCATCGAAGCAGTCTTCCAACTGGCCAATGCAGGGATCATCGGGGGACCGCGCGGTGTCGGCTGGCGAATTGCTGCGATCGAGGAATATGGGTATTCGCCTGCCGTCTTAGAGCGTGTGTTCGTTTATGGTGACACGTCGTTTGACATGCTCAAGAGGTTCGTCACCTATCCGTTCCTGAACCAACAGCTTTTTGTGGTGGCCTTTTGTGCCGCCTTGACGCTGGCCTTGGGTAAATTTACTGCCGAGCAGTTCGGGCAATGGCGCATGCTTTTTCTATATTTGGCGTGCAGCATTTGCGGTGCAATTATGTTCGGTATTTTTGTGGATGGGCGGTTCCCGCTTTTGGGGAGTTTCACGCCGGTTTATGGCTTGATCGGGGCCTATACGTATTCGCTTTGGCTGTCGCTTGATGCGGCGGGCGAGAACCGGCTGATGGCGTTCCGCCTGATCGGCTTCTTGCTGACGCTCCAGCTCATCCTTGGCCGTTTCTTTGACAACAACAATAACTGGATTTCCGAACTGACGGGTTTTGCCGTCGGCTTTCTGTTGGCGATTGTCCTGATCCCGGGTGGTTGGTCCAGGTTGCTGGCCCGGCTCAGGCAGCGATCCTAGCGGCGCATCGCCGCCCGAAACTCTGCCAACCTGAAGGCCCCAATCATATGGCCTGCGCCAAAGTAGGTGATGATCCCGATCAGGATCAGGGCCAGCAACGCGATGTATCTGACACCTGACGTTGCAAACAAAGGCGCCATCAGCGCCGCAGCCCCGAACAGCACACCCCCCATGATCACCGACGCGGCGATGATCCGGCCAATCCGCCTGACAAAACGTGCATCAAAGCGTGAGGCATCCCCCATATCCCGTGCGCCTCTCATCAAAAGGGCCACCATAGCCCATCCTGTCAGTGTGGTGCCAATGGCCGCCGCAATGAACCCGATCAAAGGCGAGAGGCCGACGGCAATTGCGGCGTTCAACACCATGGCTATGACCGCATAGTAGAATGGGCGTTTGGTGTCCTCGCGCGCAAAAAACAGTGGTTGCAGGGTCTTTTGCAGCACAAAGGCTGGCAACCCCAGCCCATAGACCGCCACGGCAAGGGCGGTTGCAGCGGTGTCATTAGCGCCGAAAGCACCGCGTTCGAACAGGACGCTGACCAGCGGGACGGGGATCACAAACAACGCCACCGCTGCCGGAACGGTCAGTGCCAGACTGATCTCCGAGGCGCGATTGAAAGCGTCCCGTCCCCCGGTGTCGTCACCAGCCTGCAAGCGGCGGGACAAATCCGGCAAAAGCACGATCCCGATCGCAATACCGACCACACCCAAAGGCAATTGATACAGCCTGTCTGCGTATGACAACCATGCCACCGCGCCATCAAAAAAGCTGGCCACCTGGCGGCCCACCAGCAAGTTCACCTGCACAACGCCACCCGCCAGCGCAGCAGGGGCCGCAATGATCGCAAGGCGTCTCAGTTCAGGTGTCATCTTTGGCAGGCGCGGTCGCAAGGAATAGCCTGCCCGTTTGGCTGCAATCCAGACAACAGCAAGCTGAGCTACCCCTGCCACAGGCACGGCATAGGCCAGCGCAAGACCGACACCCGATTGCGCATCCACGGTGGTGCAGTCGCAACCGCTGCCTGCAATCAGCAATGTCACCACAAAGATCACATTAAGCAACACAGGGGCAGCGGCTGCGGCAGTAAAGCGTCCTGTTGCATTCAGCACACCGGATAAAAGCGCCGAGAGCGAGATGAACAAGATATAGGGAAATGCGATCCGCCCGTAATAGACGGCAAGATCAAAGCGTTCAGAGCCAAGAAATCCGCTGGCCATCATCGTGACCAGCGCGGGCATGAAGATCACGCCGATCACGGTAAAGACTGTCAATATACCGGCCAGCCCCGCAAAAGCATCCTGTGCAAACCGTTCGGCCCCTTCGCCGCTTTCCACTTTCTTGGAAAACATCGGCACAAAAGCCATGTTGAACGCACCTTCTGCAAAGAAGCGTCGGAACAGGTTCGGCAATGAGAACGCGACAAGAAATGCCTCAGCGACCGGTCCTGTGCCAAGGAATGCCGCGATCATGATGTCGCGGACAAACCCCATGACACGGCTCAGCAAGGTCCAAAGACCGACTGTCAGAAAACCTGCAACAAGGCGGATCGGTTTCATGTCTGCGCGCCCTTAACCTGCGACCGCGCGCTCGGCGCCTTGGGCAATCGCTTCGCGGAGTTTGCGTTCAAGAGCGGCGCGTTTTGCATCCGAATGGAACTTCAGCCCCACGATATCCTTGACATAAAAGGTATCGACCACCTGTTCGCCGTATGTCGCGATAACAGCTGACGCAATATAGACCGAGTTATTCGCCAGCGTCCGCGTCAGATCGTAAAGCAGCCCCGGACGGTCTCGGGTGTCGACTTCGATGATCGTGTAAATGTCGGATCCTTCGTTGTCGAAACTGATGTTTGTCGGGACGCGGAATGCCCGTTCGCGCTTTTTGATCTTGTCTTTGTCTTTGAGCGCCTCGCGGGCGACCACCTCTCCGCGCAAGGTCCGCTCGATCATCTGGCGCAGACGGGGCAGGCGGGCCTTTTCATAAGGATTGCCATCATTGTCCTGCACCCAAAAGACTGCCGTCGCATAACCATCTTTTGACGTGTAGGTGCGGGCATCGACAATGTTGGCCCCGACAAGTGCCAGCGCACCGGTCATGCGGCTGAACAGCCCGGGGTGATCGACCATGGCAAAACAGGCGCGGGTGGCATCGCGGTCTTCATCGAGCATCAGATCAATACGAATTTCATCATCCGAGATGTCTTGCAGCAGTCTGGCAATGACCACCTGCGCCGACAGTGGCAAGCCCTGCCAATAAGGCCCATAGTGACGGCTGACTTCGGTCTTGAGGTCCTTCTTGGACCAGTCGGTCAAAGCAGCGCGCAAGGCCCGTTTTGCCTCCGCCTCGCGGCTTTCACGGTTGATATCCTCAAGCCCGGTTTCAAGCGCAGATTTGGTCGCCTTGTAGAGGTTTCGGATCAGCACCGCTTTCCAGTTGTTCCATGTGTCAGGTCCAACGCCACGGATGTCACACACCGTCAGCACGGTCAGCAGGTCCAGCCGTTCGACAGATTTCACCGCCTTTGCAAAGCCCCGCACTGTGCGTGGCTCAGAGATGTCACGCTTTTGCGCCACATCCGACATCAAAAGGTGATAGCGGATCAACCACTCGACAGTCTCGCATTCCTTTTTGTTCAACCCCAACCGCGGCGCGACCTTTCGGGCGATTTGGGCGCCGAGGATCGAATGATCCTCTGGGCGGCCCTTGCCGATGTCATGCAGCAAGAGCGCCACATAAAGCACCTTCCGGTTCACCCCGCGCTCCAGAATACCCGAGGCGACAGGCAGTTCCTCGATCAGCTCTTTACGTTCGATCTGGGCTAGGTTGCTGACGACCTGGATAGTATGCTCGTCCACCGTGTAGTGGTGATACATGTTGAATTGCATCATCGCCACGATCGGGGCGAATTCAGGAATAAAGGCCGACAGGACGCCCAATTCATTCATGCGCCGCAGGGCGCGTTCGGGGTTGCCGTGTTTCAGCAAGAGTCCTAGAAACAGACGCCGCGCCTCTTTGTTGTTGCGCATATCCTCGTCAATCAGATCAAGGTTTGCCGCAATTAACCGCATGGCATCAGGATGCAAAAGCGTACCAGTGCGCAGCGCTTCTTCAAAGATGCGCAGCATATTCAGACGGTCTTTGAAGAAAGCCTTTTGATCAGCAACCGTGATCCGGTTTTGCTTGATCGCATAAGGGGGTTTTGCCTTTTTGCGCCGCTTGAGCAGGCGGGCCAGCATCGGTTCGGCTTTGGTGTGGTTGGCCTCTAGGGCGGTCAGGAAGATGCGGGTCAACTCGCCAACGTGTGTGGCATAGCGAAAGTAATCTTGCATGAAGTGCTCGACCCCGCGGCGCCCCCCGTGATCGGTGTAGCCCATGGCCACCGCGACTTCGACTTGCAGATCAAATGTCAGCTGGTCAGTGGCGCGCCCGGCAATCAGGTGAAGGTGGCAGCGCACAGCCCACAGGAAGTCTTCTGCCGCGACAAACGTCTTGAACTCCTCGGGACTAAAAACCTTGAGATCGACCAACTCGGCCGCGTCCTTGACGCCATTGACGTATTTGGCAATCCAAAACAGCGATTGCAGGTCCCGCAAGCCACCCTTGCCCTCTTTGACGTTGGGCTCGACCACATAGCGCTGACCACCTTGCTTTCGGTGCCGTTCGGCCCGTTCGGCCAGTTTTGCTTCGATAAAGTCGCTGGCCGTTGATTTGAACAGTTCGCTCCACAGCTTTGCGCCCAGTTCTTTGGCTAGCGCGGGGTCGCCATCAAGGTGGCGGTATTCAACCAGCGATGTGCGGATCGTATAATCTTCCCGCGCAAGCCGGATGCAGTCTTTGACGGTCCGGCTGGCATGCCCGACTTTCAGCTTCAAATCCCACAACATATACAGCATCGATTCAATGACGCTCTCGGCCCAAGGGGTGATCTTGTAGGGCGTCAGAAACAGCAAATCCACATCGGACTGCGGTGCCATTTCACCACGTCCGTACCCACCCACGGCGATCAAGGACAAGCGTTCGCCTTCGGTTGGGTTTGGCAATCTGTGCAGCCGTGTGGTGGCCACATGCAATACAGTTTTGACAACTTGGTCCGTCAACCAGCTATAGGCTCGCGTTGCAGGACGCGACCTGAATGGGGCATCACGCAAAGCCTCAGCAATGCAGGCCATACCTTCGGTGCGCACCCGCGTCAGGATCGCGACGGTTGCTTGCCGGACCTCTTTCTCGGATGTGGCGGCAGAAAGGCCATCCGCGATCTCGGCCATGATCGCAGCATGGTCAAAAATATCAGACGCCGGACAAATCAAATTGTCCGGCGTGGAGATTGCGACGTCTGCGGATGTATCAGAGTCCGGGGATGCCGAAGCTACGAGGGGCTGGGTCAAGGGTAACTACCTGATTGTCTTGGATCGTGGCGACGGCAAGGCCGCGTTGGATACGGCCGTCTGGCAAGAAGCGGAAAACACCGGCGGTGCCACGGAACCCTTGCGGCTGGATCAGCGCCTCTTTGGTGACTGCGCCTTCGTTGCCAGCCGCGGCCAAAGCACCAATCGCCGCGATACCATCATAAGCAAGGCCTGCGAGCGGATGCGGGGCTGTGCCGTAAGTGGCCGTATAGCGCCCCTCGAACAAGGCCGCAGTGCTTTGGTCGGGCATCGCAAAAAGACCGCCCTCAAGACCCGGCAGGTCCAAAAGCTGGGGCAACGTGTCCCAACGGGTCAGACCGATAAAGGGCGAGCGGGCAATATCCATCCCGGCATCGGGCAGGGCGGTTGCGATAATTGGCAGGTCTGCGCCAGCCTCGGCAGTGCTGAAGACGGCTTGGGCCCCGGAATTGCGTACGCTACTGACGATCCCGCGGGTGGCCGTGAAGATACCACGCTGGGAAAGCGGATAGCTCTCAATGGCAACAACCTCGCCCCCATTGCCCGTGACAGCGGCAGCGATCGCGTCACGACCCACCTGACCGGCAAGGCCTTCGCCATGCACAATCGCGTAGCGCGCGATGCCACGCGTGCCGGCATACTGCACAAGGCGCTGGGCGGTGTTGTCAAATGTGGCGCCCAGCAAAAAGACATTCCCGCCCGCAAAAGACGGGTTATTCGAGAATGTCAGGACGTTCACGTTGCGACCTGCCACCGCGACGCCCGCGGCATTGGCGGCCTCTCCAAAAAGGGGGCCGAGGATGATCTTGGCGCCATCGTTCACCGCCTGGGTTGCGGCGGCGGCGGCCTGTTGCGGATTGCCGCCGGCGGTGTTGTAGACACGCAGGTCGATCTCGGCACCTTCAAGATCGGCCATCGCAAGGCGGGCGGCGTTCTCAAAGTTTTGCGCCAATTGGTTTACGGCTGCTTCAGTCGAACCACCGGGAACCAGAAGGGCGACCTCGATCGGTTCGGTCACGTCGATGTTTTGTCCGACGTTGGCATTCGGGTCGAGGGTCACATCGCAGGCGGCGAGCCAAGCGAGTGCTGCAAAAGCAAAAAGCCGACCCAGCGGGTTGCGGGTAGTTGTGAAACGGGCAAACATGATGAACAACCTCCTGATCGGCGCGCATGGGTGTTGGCAAAGCCGCCCGCCGTTGAGGGCATCATAAAGCAGGGGGGACGCGGGTCCAGCTATGAATTTTTTGCGCAAGCCACTCTCTGCCGGTCTGTATTTTGTTGCGACACCAATCGGGTCGGCGAGGGATATCACGCTGCGGGCACTGGACATACTGGCATCGGCCGATGTGATCGCATCCGAGGATACACGCACAACCCGCAAATTGATGGATATTCACGGTGTGCCGCTGGAAGGGCGCAGGCTTGTGGCGTTTCACGACCATAGCGGCGAAGGGCCCATTGCCCGACTGGTCAGCGAGATCGCTGCCGGTAAATCTGTGGCTTATGTGTCAGAGGCGGGGACGCCTTTGGTGGCTGATCCGGGTTACGAGTTGGGGCGTGCGGTGATTGCAGAGGGGCTGATGGTTACAGCGGCACCGGGCCCGTCCGCCATCCTTGCAAGCCTCACGATATCGGGTCTGCCAACGGACAGGTTTGCGTTTGTCGGTTTCTTGCCCAACGCAAAATCGCAACGTGAAAGCGAAATCGCAAAACTGCGGGATACGCCGTTTACGCTTGTGTTCTATGAAAGCCCCAAGCGTGTTGGGGAAATGTTAGTGAATTTGCGCGATGTGTTGGGGGGAGAACGACAGGCGGTGGTTTGCCGTGAATTGACAAAGAAGTTTGAAGAGGTGGCACGCGGGAACTTGGCGTCGCTTTGCGAAGATTTTGCGGACCGTTCCGTCAAAGGGGAGGTTGTTGTGCTTGTCGGGCGGGCAGGTGCGACGACGGTTTCCGAAGCCGATGTGGAAGCGGCCTTGCGCGAGGCGATGCAGACAATGCGTGTCAAGGACGCTGCTACGACTGTTGCCGGTGCCTATGGTCTGCCACGGCGTCAGGTGTATCAGATGGCCCTCGGGTTAGGAGAAGAGACATGACAGGATCGGTTGGGTACCATGCGGGCCTCCAGGCAGAGGAAATTGTTGCATCACATTACGCGCGACGGTCCCATGGAATCGCGGCACGCCGGTGGCGCGGACGTGCAGGCGAAATTGACCTAATCACACGAGAGGGCGAGACAGTCGTGTTTGTCGAGGTGAAGAAGGCACGTGATTTTGCAACGGCGTCACTGCGTTTGGGGCGGCGCCAGATGAACCGTATTTGTGCCAGCGCCGCTGAGTTTTTAGCGGGTGAACCGCGTGGACAACTCACCGACGTGCGGTTCGATTTGGCCATGGTGAATGGAACGGGTGCCGTGAAGGTGATCGAAAACGCATTCATGGAGGCCTGAGGCCGATTGCACTTGGCCTGCGGCTGCGGCATCTAGGTCAGGATGTGTCATGCCGGAGGCCGCAAATGTCGTTAAGAATCGCATTCCAAATGGACCCAATTGGTCCGATCGATATAGCTGCCGATAGCACATTCCGTATCGCGGAAGAGGCCCAAGCGCGCGGCCATACGTTGTTTTACTATACACCTGACAAATTGGCCTATGATCGTGGTCGTGTCACCGCCACCGGCTGGCCGCTTGAGGTGCGCAGACAAGTTGGCAACCACTTCTCCTTGGGTGAGCAGCAGCAGGTCGACCTTGCTGACTTCGATGTGGTTTGGCTGCGCCAGGACCCTCCCTTTGACATGGGGTATATCACGACCACCCATCTGCTGGATATGGTTCATCCCAAGACAATGGTGGTTAACGATCCTTTCTGGGTGCGGAACTATCCCGAGAAACTCTTGGTTTTGAACTTCCCCGATCTGACACCACCCACAATGATCGCACGTGACCTTGAAACACTGAAGTCTTTCAGGGCGGCCCATGGTGATGTCATTCTCAAGCCGCTATATGGCAATGGCGGGGCGGGCGTCTTCAAGCTAAAAGAGGGTGACAGCAATCTTGCTTCATTGCATGAGCTTTTCACCGGCATCAATCGTGAGCCCCTGATCATGCAGCAGTTTTTGCCTGATGTCGCAAAGGGCGACAAACGTGTCATCCTTGTCGATGGTGAGCCGGTTGGCGCCATCAACCGTGTTCCCGCTGCCGGTGAGACCCGCTCGAACATGCATGTAGGTGGCAAACCTGAAAAGGTCGGGCTGACCGACCGTGACCGCGAGATTTGCGCGCGAATCGGCCCGCTCCTGCGCGAAAAAGGCCAGATTTTTGTAGGCATTGACGTGATTGGTGACTGGCTGACAGAGATCAACGTGACCTCTCCCACCGGCATTCAGGAATTGGAAAGATTTGACGGCATCAACATTGCCGAGAAAATCTGGTTGGCAATCGAGGCCCGCAGATAGGCTTGTTCACATCTCTTTTGTGAAGGCGAGCCGAAAGCTTACGGCTTCGGCGATGTGGTTCTTGTGCACGTCTTGGGCGCCCTCAAGATCTGCAATCGTCCGCGCGACCCGCAGGACGCGGTGATACCCGCGTGCAGACAGTCCAAATCGCTCTGCGACTTTGGCGAGCAGATCGCGCCCCTCACTGTCCGGGCGCGCTACCTCGTCCAAGGCGCGCCCAGACAGGTCGGCATTCGCCGTATGCCGCTCGCTGCCTTCGAAACGCTGCGTTTGTATGGCCCGGGCTGCCGCGACTTCCGCGCCGATTTGCTCTGAATTTGCGCCACCATTGGCGCTGTCCAAATCACTGTAGGCCACCGGTGGGACTTCGACGCGCAAATCAAATCGGTCCATCAGCGGGCCAGAAATGCGCCCCATGTAGTCCTCACCGCACTGAGGAACGCGGGCACATGCACGGGCCGGATCGGCCAGATAGCCGCATTTACACGGGTTGGCCGCGGCAACCAACATGAACTTGCACGGATAGCGCACATGGGCGTTGGCCCGCGCCACGACCACTTCGCCTGTTTCAATCGGTTGGCGCAGCGTTTCCAGAACAGTCCGCCCGAACTCTGGGAATTCGTCCATAAACAGCACACCATTGTGGGCCAGGCTGACCTCGCCGGGCTTTGCGCCGCGCCCCCCGCCTACGATTGCAGCCATTGAGGCCGTATGATGCGGTTCGCGAAAGGGGCGCGCACGGTTGATCCCGCCATCGTCTAAGAGCCCTGCAAGCGAATGGATCATCGATGTTTCCAGCGCCTCGCGCGGGCTCAGCGGCGGCAGAATACCCGGCAACCGAGCCGCCAACATCGACTTGCCCGACCCCGGAGAGCCGACCATCAACAAGTGATGACGCCCCGCCGCTGCAATCTGTAGCGCGCGTTTGGCGCGCTCTTGTCCTTTCACCTCTGCCAGATCAGGCGCTGTGGTTGATTCCGCTGCTTCGCCGGGCAGGGCAGGTGCCAAGACGGCTTTGCCGGTAAAATGCCTAACCGTTTCGCCGATGCTCTTGGGGGCAATGACCTTGACCGCATCAACCCAGGCCGCTTCCGCCCCGCAAGCCGCAGGGCAGAGCAATGTTCTGGTGTCCTCGGCTGCGGCCATGGCTGCGGGCAAAGCCCCCACCACGGGCACCAAACTGCCATCAAGAGACAATTCGCCCAAAGCCACGGTTTGTTCGGCCATCTCACCGGGGATCACGTCAAGGGCTGCAAGCAAGGCAAGGGCAATGGGCAGGTCAAAGTGGGACCCTTCTTTGGGCAAGTCGGCGGGCGACAAATTGACGGTGATCCGCTTCGACGGCAATGCAATCGCCATGGCCCCCAAGGCAGACCGGACCCTTTCGCGCGCCTCTGATACTGCTTTGTCAGGCAATCCGACAATCGCAAACGCAGGGATCCCCGCCGAGACGGCGCATTGCACCTCGACCAATCGCGCGTCAACGCCTTCGAATGCCACGGTGTAGACCCGTGCGACCATCGTCACCACTCCCCTTCGTGGTTAACGGCTACGCGGGGTTGGTTGACGAATGGTTAACGTCTGGGGGCAGGCCAAGCTGTCCGCTCAAGCGGCATGTCATAGACAGAGACTTCGGCGTCTTCGGCAAGCCCGTCCTGCCGCCATTTGACAAAGGCCGCATGGGTGGTGATCGCCTCGGCATAGGCAGCGGCCATATCGGACAAGGGCAGACCGTAGGTCAAAAGGCGCGTCGCAACGGGCGCATAAAACGCATCAGCCAAGGTAAAATCGCCATAAAGGAAAGGACCGGCGGTGCGTGTGAGCGCCCGCGACCAAAGGGCCTCAACCCGCGCAACATCGGCCAAAACGGCCTCTGACGCTGCGAAACCGGCCCACCCGTTGCGCAGGTTCATGGGACATGCCCCGCGAAGGGCTGTGAACCCGCTATGCATCTCTGCAATGATACTTTGCGCCTCGGCTCTGTCTTCGGGTGCCTCAGGCAGAAGTCTCTTGTCAGGAAATGCCTCGGCAAGGTGCCATGCGATCGCGACAGAATCCGTTAGCATGCCACCTTGTGGCGTGATCGCGGCCGGCACGGTGCCAGCACCGCCAAAGGCTGCAACGTCAGATTTGAAATCGTCAGAATAGATCACCGCCGCGCTGACGTTGACGGGGATGTCGAATGGGGCAAAGCATAGCCAGCCACGCAACGACCAACTGGAATAGCTCTTTTGTCCGATAAGAAGTCTGTAAGTCATAAGACGCAGCCTATGGTCTCATGCCTCGCAAAGAAAACGATGATTTGTGGGGCAGCCCATCACGGATTGTGATTGATCACCCCGACATCCCATGCGCCGTCTTGGAACGCCAATCGGGTGACTGACAGGTTATCGATACGGTGGCCAAAGGCCTCATACCCGCTGATGGCCTTGGCCCGTTGCACCTGCGTTAGGATCGCCCCGAAATGTGCCACGATGATCAGATCTGCGAACCCCTCATCAAGGTAGCCATCGACCGCTCCATTCACCCGGGCACAGATCGCATTCCAGCTTTCCCCCCGTGGCGGTGCGATATCCCCCGGGGTTTCCCAATACGCCCTGATGCGGCTGGGGTCTGTCGCTTCGGCCTCTGCAAAGGTCTTGAGTTCCCAATCGCCAAAATTGATCTCACGCAGGTCGGGATCATGGGGCAGCCTGATCTTTGGGGTCAGAACATCCGCTGTCGCAACGGCACGGGAAAGATCGGAAGACACAACCGGCGCATCAGGCAAATAGTCCCTAAGCCTTGCGATGGTTTTTGCGTCGGACAAATCGGCAGGGATATCCGACCATCCGACCATGGATTTGGCATGGGTTGGCCCGTGGCGCACCAGCCAAAGGCGCGTCATGGCAATTGGCCCTTCAGGACCATCGGCAATCCGGCCATCACTGCCACGACCAAATCCGCCCGCGCGGCAAGGTCTTGGTTCAGCCGGCCTTGTGCATTGCGAAACCGTCGGGCCAGCGCGTTTTCCGGCACGATGCCTTGGCCGGTTTCGTTCGAGACAATGACAATCGGTTGGCGCGCCGTTGAGAGTGCTTCAAAGAGTGTCGCTGTCTGTGCATCAAGGTCATGTTCGCCCAAGATCACATTCGTCAGCCAAAGCGTCGCGCAATCAACCAAGACCGGCACGTCTTTGGGCGCTATCGCCAGCGCCGCGGCAATGTCCAAAGGTTCTTCGATTGTCGTCCAGTTTTCTCCGCGCATACTGCGATGGGCGGCGACTTTTGCCGCCATCTCATCATCAAAGACCTGCGATGTGGCGATATAGGTCGGTTTGGCCGAGGCCTGTGTCACAAGGCTTTCAGCGAAAGCAGATTTTCCGCAAGCCGCGCCACCTAGCACGAGAGAGAGTCGGGGCAACATCATAGGCAAGTTTTTTCTGATCCAGTTCCTTTACCGCTGCGTAACTAAATTAAACGAAAAAGTTAATGCACCGCACGGTAACCTGGGAGAATTAAAATGGGCGTAACCGGCTTTTCCGACCAAACCTTGTCTCGCACCGCGATGAAGGCAGA
The DNA here is from genome assembly GCA_964385035.1 of uncultured Loktanella sp. Lineage (GTDB taxonomy): Bacteria > Pseudomonadota > Alphaproteobacteria > Rhodobacterales > Rhodobacteraceae > Yoonia. The sequence continues at coordinate 1,584 of CAYLMZ010000030.1, read as the reverse complement.
ACTTCTTGATGCCGAGACGGAACTGAAGCTTGCCTATGCGTGGCGTGACGAACGTGACGAACAAGCCCTTCACCGCCTCATTACAGCCTACATGCGCCTTGCGATTTCCATGGCCTCGAAATTCAAGCGCTATGGTGCCCCGATGAACGATCTGATTCAGGAAGCCTCTGTCGGCCTGATGAAGGCCGCCGACAAATTTGACCCTGATCGTGGTGTCCGGTTCTCGACCTATGCTGTCTGGTGGATCAAAGCCTCTATTCAGGACTATGTGATGCGCAACTGGTCCATGGTGCGGACCGGATCGACATCTTCCCAAAAATCGCTGTTCTTCAACATGCGCCGTGTGCAGGCCCGTCTTGAGCGCGAAGCTGCCGCCGAAGGCCGGACAATGGACAAGCACGAGATGCGCGAGTTGATCGCAATCGAAGTTGGTGTCCCGCTGCATGACGTCGAAATGATGGAAGGTCGTTTGTCGGGATCCGACTTTTCGCTCAATGCGACCCAATCGGTAGAGGACGAAGGCCGCGAGTGGATCGACGCGCTTGAAGATGACGGCCCGCAGGCTGCCGAAACTGTCGAGCATACGCACGACAATGACACACTGCGCCAATGGCTTTTGACCGCGCTTTCTGCGCTTAATGACCGCGAGCAGTTCATCGTCCGCGAACGCAAACTGCGCGATGATCCGCGCACGCTCGAAAGCCTCGGGACCGAACTGGGTCTGTCGAAAGAACGTGTGCGCCAGCTAGAGGCCGCAGCCTTTGGCAAGATGCGCAAAAGTCTGGAAAACCAAAGCAACGAAGTTCACGCTTTCTTCGGGTAAGACGACGCATTGAAACTCTGGCCTGATCTGACCTAGTGTCAGTGCGAATTTGACCGGAGAAACCCGATGCTGGCAGGCAAACATATTCTGCTGATTATCGGAGGCGGCATTGCCGCCTTCAAATCGTTGGACCTGATCCGGCGGCTGCGCGAGCGCGGGGTCAAGGTCACGCCCGTCCTTACCAAATCCGCCGAAGAATTCGTCACCCCCCTCAGCGTCTCTGCGCTTGCTGCTCAAAAGGTCTACCGCGATCTCTTTGATCTGACTGATGAGGCGGAAATGGGCCATATCGAACTTTCGCGTGCGGCCGACCTGATCGTCGTCGCCCCTGCAACCGCTGATCTGATGGCCAAGATGGCAGGCGGATTGGCGGGTGATCTGGCATCGACTTTGCTTCTGGCGACAGACAAACGGGTGCTCACTGCGCCCTCAATGAACGTGCGGATGTGGGACCACCCCGCAACGCAACGCAATCTTGCGACACTACAATCAGATGGCATCATGGTCGTCGGCCCGAATGAAGGCGACATGGCCTGTGGTGAATATGGGCCGGGCCGTATGGCCGAAGTGCCCGAAATCATTGCCGCAATTGATGCGGCCTTGTCGGATGGACCCTTAAAGGGCAAACATGTCCTTGTCACGTCTGGCCCGACCCATGAGCCGATTGACCCAGTGCGCTATATCGCGAACCGGTCGTCGGGCGCACAGGGGACCGCCATTGCCAAGGCACTCTTGGCTTTGGGGGCAGAGGTTACTTTTGT
>CAYLMZ010000029.1:17916-24131 GCA_964385035.1 uncultured Loktanella sp. | reverse complement strand
TGCGCCGCAACTCGAACTCCCAAGCTAATTCCGGGTCAAAGATCACGCAGGCCTCAACCCCCATGGCGCCGTTCTTGGTGCCGCCGAAACTGACGGTATCAACGCCCGCTTTCCAGGTCATCTCTGCCGGGGAACACTCAAGGGCAACAAGCGCATTGGCAAAGCGCGCGCCATCAAGGTGGGTTTTCTGACCGAATTCCTTTGCGGTTGCCGTCAGCGCTGCCAATTCGTCCAGCGTGTAGAGCGTGCCTTTTTCGGTCACTTGTGCCAGTGACAGCGGTCCGCGCTGGGGCCCGTGCACGCCGCGCGTTTCTTCGGCCATGACTTTGGTGCGCAAGTCATCAGCGCTCATTTTGCCGTCAGTGGTCGAAACCAGCGTCAGTTTTGCGCCTGTGAAGAACTCCGGCGCATTGCATTCATCTTCGTGGATATGGGAACAGTCACTGCAAAAGATCGTCTGCCACGGTTGGGACATTGTGCCGAGCAGGATGGCATTGGCGGAGGTCCCGTTGATCACCAGATAGACCGCGGCCTCCGGTGCCTCGAACAGGTCGCGGATCTGGCTGCGGACCTCTTCCATGATCGGGTCGGCGCCATAGCCCATGGCGTAGCCTTCGTTGGCGCGCATCAGCGCTTCCATGACTTGCGGATGCGCGGGGCCTGCGTTGTCAGAGGCAAAGAACATCAAAGTGGCTCCTGAATGATATGGTCTACCCAGTCGTCTTCATCGACGTCTGATTCAGAGACTGTCTGACCGCGCATTGAAACGCCAGCATCATGCACCGAACGCGGATCGCCTGAAATCAGCGGGTGCCAGTCATAAAGTGGGCGGCCTTCGTAAATCAGACGATACCCGCAGGTGCGCGGCAGCCAGTACATATGTTTCGCGATGGTTTCGGGCGTCATGACGATACATTCGGGGACATAGTCGTGGCGGTTTTCGTAGTTGCTGCACAGGCATGTCGCACCGTCCAGAAGGCGACACGAGACGCGGGTCAGGGCGACCGTTCCTTCTTCATCTTCCAGCTTGTTCAGGCAGCATTTGCCACAGCCATCGCAAAGCGCCTCCCATTCGGCGCGGGACATTTGGTCCATCGTCTTGGTTTCCCAAAACCTGTCCTCAAGCCCGTTGCGAGGGATCTCAGCGGACATGGTTCAGGATTTCGCGGGCCTCTTCGCAGTCCGCGCCCATCTGGGTGATCAGCGCATCCAGCCCGTCAAACTTCAGCTCTGGCCGCAGGAAGTCGACCAAAGCCACAGAGAGTGTGGTGCCGTAGAGATCGCCTTTGAAATCAAAAATGAAGGTCTCGCAATTCGGGATGTTCTCTCCGAACATGGGGCGTACCCCGATAGAAGCAGCCCCGTCGTATGTCCCTTTATGCGGCCCATCCAGCACATCGACTTTCACGGCATAGACCCCGAATTTCGGCGGATGCAGGCCGTGGATCGACATGTTTGCTGTCGGATAGCCAAGATCGCGGCCGCGTTGATCGCCGCGAATGACTTCGCCCTCGATCCGGTGCCAATGGCCCAGCATCGCGGCAGCATCGCGCGGCTTGCCGTTGCTGAGTGCGGCCCGGATCGCGGTCGATGACACATTGGCCGCATCGACAGCGACAAGCGGTGCAATAGTGACACCAAATCCCATTTCCTCACCAAAGGTCTGCAAGTCAGCGACGGTGCCTTTGCGGCCATTGCCAAAGCAAAAATCCGCGCCCACGACCACATGCTTCAGCCCGAGCTGATCTGCGATAATCTGTTGGGCAAAGTCGCTTGGGGACAATGCGGCGAGAGCCTCGTTGAAGGGAACCTCATAGAGTTTTTCAATGCCAAGTTTGGCCAGCCGGTTGGCCTTCGCCTCTGCATTCATGAGGCGGAAGGGCGTGTCAGCGCGTCCGAAAAAGTCGCGCGGGTGGGGTTCAAACGTCATGATCCCGAGTGGCGCACCGACTGCCTCAGCCGCCTGACGCGTCAGGTCGATCACCGATTGATGCCCGATGTGCACACCATCAAAATTGCCGATAGCCGCCGCAGCGCCGCGGTCGGCAGGGTCAATGAATTGGGTGTCACGAATGATGCGCATAAGCGCTTGGGTAGCGGAGGTGCCGCCTTCGCGCAAGCGCCCCGTCCGCCATTCAGAGTGGGCTGGATGAGAAAGGCGAGTGAGGCGTTTGCGTTAGTCGAACTTGCGTGATGGCGCGAGGACCGTAGCCTCGCCTGCCAGCACCTTTTTGTCGTTCACGATGCAGCGCGTCTCCATTTTCACACGCCGCTTGGAGTGGTCGATTTCAGTCACTTCAACCTCGGCCAAAACCATGTCGCCGGGCCGGACAGGGGCGAGGAATTTCAGGTTTTGGCCCAGATAGACCGTACCGTGACCGGGAAGTTGTTCACCGATGACCGCAGAAACGAGACCAGCAGTCAGCATGCCATGCGCGATACGCCCACCAAAGATCGTGTCCTGTGCGTAGTCTTCGTCAAGGTGCACGGGGTTTCTGTCGGTCGAGACATCGGCAAACATCTCGATATCGCGGTCCGTAATCACCTTGCGGAGCGAGCGGGTCATCCCAATCTCGATATCTTCGATGCAGATCGTTCCACGGGGGGCGTTATCCAACATATCAGGCTCCATCAGGTAACAAAACGTCAAGTGTAATTCCAAATTTGAAATTTTATTACTTTGCGAGTGCAGAAAAATCAAGCGATTCTTTTGTGCTTTTTTGATGTAAGCACGACAAATTGGCCGCAAAACCGTGGACTGCAAATTATCGTTAGGTGAAAATCGCGCTAGCGCAGATGCCCGATGGCGAAAGGCACGCTCATCTGTTGGTCAGACAAATATGCCTCTAGTGCGTCAGGGTCCGGCTGTTGGTCTGTCTTAGTTTCCCATGCTGCAAGACCGCCAGAGATGAAGAGCACATCAAGATCCTCTTGCACGCCACCCAGAACGTCTGTTCCGATTCCATCACCAATTGCGATGATACGCGGATCAGATGGCGCATTGGTTAATGCCGCGAGCCGCCGCCGTGCGAGATCATAGATCGGCGGGTGCGGTTTGCCGAAATAGAGGCTTTCGCCGCCCATCTTTGAGTAGAGCGCGGCAAGCGCACCGGCGCACCATTCCCGCACATTCCCGCGATCAACGATAATGTCGGGATTGGCGCAGAGCAGTTTGAGACCCTTTTGTTTGGCATAAAGGAACTCTGGTCGGTTCACGTCCACATCCGCGAGCGGATCGAAAGGACCGCAGCAAATGATCCCGTCAGCCTGATCGAGCGGGACTTTCTGGATTGTCACCGGATTTTCAATGATTTTCAGAGGCTTGAAGAAGTCATCGTCCCGTGGGCTTTCGCCCATGAACCAGATTTTTTCGCCAACGACACCACGGAACATGGCCGCGCGGGCACTGTCCCCCGAGGTCGCAATCGCGTCCCATGCATCCTCGGGAATGCCAAATCCATTGATCTGCCGTGCCACGCTGTCCCATGGGCGGGGCGAGTTGGTGACAAGGATCACGACCCCCCCATTTGCGCGGAATTTCTGCATGGCTGCGACGGCCTCGGGGAAGGCGTCGATGCCGTTATGCATGCACCCCCAGAGGTCTACAAAGGCGGCATCATACCGATCAGAGATATCCGCGAAATGGTCGATAATCTGGGTCATATGTTAACCTTTTGGGGGCAGCACAGGCCGTGCACGGCGTGTACACAGCCTGTACACCAGCTGTACACAGGCCGTGCAGACACCCCGTGATCTAGACCTTGAGCGCAGGGATGATCTGTTTTTTCCGGCTCATGATGCCGGGCAGAACCACACTGTCGCCATCGACTGTTGCGTCAAAAGATTTCTCGGCCACGCCTTTGGTCACATCGTTCGGGATCAACATTGTGGCTTCCTCCTTCAGGATATCGACCACGAACAAGAGCACCTGATCGACACCATCTTCTTCGGCGACCTTTGGCATGGTTTCCATCAGTGACGCCTTGCGGTCGAGCACGATCTGCGGCGCTGTGGTTTCCAGAACGGAGACGCGGAACTTTGTGCCGTCAACTTCGTATTCCTTGCTGTCCATGCGCAGAAGCTCTGCATCGGAAAAGGCAGAAACGTCTGATTTGGCTTCGAACATCTCGGAGGCATAGGCGTCGATATCGATGCCAAGGTCCTTGGCAAGGCTCTCGGCCAGCTCTTTATCCATCTCGGTCGTTGTGGGTGACCGGAAGGCCAGGGTGTCAGACAGGATGCAGGACAGCATAAGCCCCTTCACGCCTTCGGGCATGTGGCTGGCGTGTTCGCCCATCATCTGGTGCATGATCGTCGCCGTGCAGGCCAGCGGGCGGATTGTGATGTTGATCGGGTTCTTCGTTTCAAGCCCGCCCACCAGCTTGTGGTGGTCGATGATCGCCAGCACGTCGGCGTTGTTGATATTGCCGGGCAGCTCTGCGGGGTTGTTGGTATCAACAATGACACAGGATTGATCGTCTTCGACATCCGTGATGACCTGTGGCAGCTCAAACCCCCAACGTTTTGCAACAAAGGCAGCTTCGGTATTGGGATCACCCAAAAGAGCGGCTTTGCTTTCAATGCCGGTGTGGTTGAGGAACCATTCCCAGATCAGCGGGGATCCGGTGCTGTCGGTATCGGGGGATTTGTGGCCAAAGATGAGCGTTGTCATGGGAGGTTTCTTTCCAAGCGGATCAGGAGTCGGGGCTGTGTATAGAAGCCTGTTGGCAGGGTGTCACCCCCCTTGACCGGGGGCTTTGCCCCCGCCGCTGCCGCGGCTCCCCCAGGATATTTCTGGGCCAATAATAGCTATGCCGATTTGACCTGTGGTGCAGGATCGCTTAGTTTGGTGGGACCTGAACGGAGGACACTGACAATGGACATGCTGGTTTAACTGTACGCCACACCTGGGCCGCGCGCCCGCCGTTTTCTGCCAACAGGAGCACCCTGACAATGGATCAATCGACCTGACGCCTTTTGGGCGACAAACCGGCCGTAGGCCAGGATTACTTTTCAGACGAGAGGTGCATTCATGCCCCGCAAATCAAACAAACGCCGCACGACGGCGCACGCCACCTTGCGTGCCACATCACCCAAACGCAACATCCGTCAAACTCCGGCGGGCCATGCGCCCACCCGGCCCGCGGGTCACCCAATCCGCGATCGCCGATTTGACAGGCGCCCGCCGAAGTTTCCGGGCCGTTTGGGTGGACGCTAGAAAAAACCGGAGGTCCGGCGTCTCTGCCGGGCCTCTGACTTGTATGAGAACTGGCTTGCTGGCCGCCCTCAGATCGGCTTGGTTGCGTATATGGTCAAGGAAACGGATCTCTACCCCCCGATAAAGGCGTATTTTGAGGCGCAGGGCTTTACGGTCAAGGGCGAGGTTGGTGCCGCAGATGTTGTTGCGCGCCGCGCCAATGATCTGGTCATCGTAGAAATGAAGACCGCGTTTTCACTGGCCTTGTTCCATCAAGGTATCGAAAGGCTCGCATTGACCGATCAGGTGTATCTGGCCGTCCCTGCCGCGGGTAAAACCAAAGCCTTGCGCAACAATGTCAAACTTGCCCGCCGTGCCGGCCTGGGCGTGCTGAATGTCAGGTTGCGTGACGGTTTTGTCGAAACGCTCGCTGAGCCGGGGCCTTATGCCGCCCGTCAGTCACCCAAAAAACGCAAGCGTTTGCTAGGCGCGTTTGATCGCTTGCAAGGTGACCCCAACGCCGGTGGCGCCACCCGGCATGGTTTGATTACGGGCTACAGGCAGGATGCTTTGCGTTGCGCGCGGTTTCTGGCAGTGCACGGGCCTTCAAAGGGGGCTGTGGTCAAGGACTGGGCCGAGGTGCCTGATGCCACACGGATTATGCGCGATGATCATTATGGCTGGTTCGAGAAGGTCGCGCGCGGCGTCTATGGGTTGACCAAGGCCGGCCGCAAAGGGTTGGCAGACTATGGCGATGTAGACGCCTAGGGGATAGCGCTGACCGTCCATCCTTCATTTTCAAGAAGTCGCAAAACGCCTGCTTCGCCAATCAGATGGCCTGCCCCAACGGCCACCACGATGTGATCGTGGGCTTCGGTGGCTTGCGTGATGACGGGGATCCAGTTGCGGTTGCGCGTGTTCAAAAGGACCTCTTCCATGTCGTTGAACATGACGTCAGCTTCTACCGGATCATAGTCGGGTACATCCTGCATTGCGATCCGGCCCATTTCCCACAGGC
>CAYLMZ010000029.1:0-17816 GCA_964385035.1 uncultured Loktanella sp. | reverse complement strand
ACCGGATCATAGTCGGGTACATCCTGCATTGCGATCCGGCCCATTTCCCACAGGCGGCCGACCTCTTCGGCAAAGTAGGAATCCAGCATGGCCACGAACATCTGGCTTTGCAGATCGGGCGTAAGCATATTGACCCGCAGCATGTCGATCTGCTCTTCGATCGGGGCATCTTCAAAAAGCGAAAACAAGGTTGTGTAAGGTTCGACCGCCTGCTGCGGAACACCGGCTGCTTTGGCATCAGCGGCAATCATTTTATCCAGACCGGTCGCGCCGGCCATCATATCGGCCATGGCGCAAGACGGGATTGCAAGCATCAACGACAGATACCAAGGCTGCATCTTGGCCGCCATGAAGCCGGGGATGCCACGATCACTGGCCGCAGAAGAAAGCTGCGTCCATGTCTCTTCATCCAGCATTTCAGGCAGGGTCGGGCCATCTACCAGAAAGATCAGTTCAGGATTGGACGTGATCAGCGCCTGGATCTGCTGCTCTTCTTTCTCGGTCGCCTCCAGCATGACCAGATCTGCGTTGCGGACATCTTCGATCACGCGGGCGCGGATGATCTCGAGGCGTGGATCATAAATATGCATGGTGCCAACAATGGTCAGCCGATCATCGCCACGGGTGGCAGTATAGGTCAGACCTTCGGCGTAGGGCATATCAGTGACGGCGTCGTTGAGCGCTGCACGCTGGTCCTGTGACATCACATCAAGATAGCTTTCGCCCACACATTGTGCCGCGAGGGGCGATGCAAGGGCTGTCAGGGCAGCAAAAGCGGTGGCGCGCAAATTCATCAAGAACACTCCGTTGGGATGCAAGGCAAAGGTAAGCGCTTCGCGGGCCTGATCAAACCCACCCCGCAGAATTGTTATTATTGGCCCAAAAATATCCTGGGGTGAGGTGCGGCACGCACCGAGGGGCAAAGCCCCTATCCCGCAGCCCGGCCTGCGCGGCGTCCGGAATGGATGCACCCACCAAGAAAGGTACCCTCAAGCGCATTGTTTCCGTGATAGCCCCCACCGCCAAATCCTGCGGCCTCGCCTGCTGCATACAGCCCATTGATCCCTTGACCTGAGGGGCCAAAGACTTTGCCGTCCAGATCGGTGTGGATACCACCCAATGTCTTGCGCGTCAGCACATGTAGTTTCACCGCTATGAGTGGCCCCTTGGCCGGATCAAGGATTTTATGCGGCTTTGCTGTCCGGATCAGTTTGTCACCAAGGTAGTTCCGTGCGGTATGGATGGCTGTGATCTGTGCATCCTTGGTAAAGGGGTTGTCCATTTGCGCATCACGCGCTTTGATCTGCGCCCGCAGTTTCATGGGGTCGATCAGATTGCCGCCCAACTGGTTCATTCCGTTCACCAGCGTGTCAAAGTCTTGCGCGACAACGAAGTCCGCCCCTTTTTCCTTGAATGCCTCGACGGCCGGGGTTGCCCCTTTGCCCAAACGGGCTTGCAGGACGTCTTTCCACCCTCCTTCCGTCAGGTCGAAATTCTGTTCGGACCCTGACAGCGCGAATTCCTTTTCGATGATTTTCTGTGTGAGCACGAACCAGGTGTGGTCGTGCCCGCGACGGCAAATCTCGTGCAGGGTCGACATGGTATCAAAGCCGGGCATGCAGGGCGCTGGCAGCCGGTCGCCGGTCGCGTCAAACCACATTGAAGAAGGGCCGGGCAGGATCCGGATTCCGTGGTGTGGCCAGATCGGGTCCCAGTTCTGGACCCCTTCGGTGTAGTGCCACATCCGGTCCGTGTTGATCAGGTCGACGCCCGCATCTTTGAGAATATCCAAGAGCAGCCCGTCCACATGTTCGGGCACGCCGGAGACGAGTTTTTCTGGCAGAGGTCCTGATTTGCTGGCGTCCCAATTGCGTCGCACAAGATCAAAGTTTCCGCCGATCCCCCCAGAGGCGACGATAACCTGATCAGCTTTGATTTTGAAATCGCCCGTCACGTCCCGATTGGTCGCCTCCCCGCGCACAGCATCGTCTGGTGCAAGAACATCCCCTGAGACCCCTGCGATCTGTCCGTTCTGGATATCAACCCCGGTCACGCGGTGCCGAAACCCGAATGTGACTTTGCCTGCTTTTTCGGCCTCCAGCACCCGCTGCTCAAACGGACGCAGCACGCCGGGGCCTGTCCCCCATGTGATGTGGAACCGGGGGACGGAGTTGCCATGGCCGTTGGCAAAGCTGCCGCCGCGTTCTGCCCAGCCCACCACAGGAAACCATCGCATGCCCAAACCGTAAAGCCACGACCGCATCTCGCCTGAGGCAAAATCCAGATAGGCCTTGGCCCATTCCTGAGGCCAGTGATCTTCTAGGCGGTCAAACTTGGCTGAGCCCATCCAATCGTTTGTTGCAAGGGCGTGGCTATCCTTGACCCGCATCCGGCGTTGTTCTGGCGTGTCGATCATGCACAGGCCACCCAGCGACCAAAAGGCTTGCCCGCCAAGGTTTTGCCGCCCTTCCTGATCAAAGATCGTGACGGTCTTACCTCTTGCGACCAATTCGTTTGCAGCCACCAGCCCCGCGAGGCCTGCCCCGATAATCACCACATCGCTTTGCATGGATGCTCTCCCCTTTACGGTATCATTACGAGCAAAGCGGTTCTGTCAAATACTGAGGCGCCTGACGCCGCGTTAGGCCCCTTTCCAGACCGGTGCCCGCTTTTCGATAAAGGCCCGTGCCCCTTCGGCGGCATCGGCTGAGCGGGCGATCTCTGCGATCAATCGGTCGTTCTCTGGCCAATAGTCCGCGTCATTGGCTGCAAGCGCCTGATCCGCAATGGCCAGCGTGTGTTTGATCGCCAGCGGTGCGTTGCTTGCGATCTCATGTGCGAGGCTTGATGCTGCTTCCAGCGCGGTTCCGTCCGGCACTGTGCGGTTGATCACGCCCCAGTCTGCGGCCTCTGTTGCGCTGAAAGCTTTGCCAGTCAGCAGAATTTCGTTCGCCTTGACCCGAGGAATTGTCGTTGGCAGGCGCACGGCCCCGCCTGCACCCGGGATCAACCCGATCCGCACTTCGGGCAGTGCAAACTGTGCTGATTGTCCCGCCACGACCATATCGCAGGCCAGCATCATCTCGAAGCCACCGGCAAGCGCCGCCCCTTCGACCGCGCAGATCACCGGTTTGGTCCGTTTGCGCTTCACAAAGCCACCAAAGCCGTATTGCCCGAACAGGATTGTATTGCCCGCCCCACCCGCAAATGCCTTGAGGTCCATACCGGCGCAGAAAAGCCCGCCCGTTCCTGTCAGGATGGCGCACCGGACTGCGGGGTCCGCTTCGACCTGATCAAATGCGCTGCGGATGGCGTCACAGACCTGCGCGTTGATCGCGTTGCGCTGGTCAGGGCGGTTCAGTGTAACTGTGGCAACACCATCTTGCGCAGAGTAGAGCACGACTTCAGTCATTGTCGGTTTCCTTTTCGGCCATTGCCCGCAGGTGCGCGCGAATGATTTTTCCTGTGGTTGTCATTGGCATGTCTTCGATGAACCGGATTGCGCGCGGATATTCATATGCCGCCAGCCGCGTTTTGACATGGCCTGCAATGTCATCGGCAAGCTTGTCCGTGCCGTGATGCCCGTCGCTGAGTTTGATATAGGCAGTGACGATGTGCCCTCTGATCGGGTCGGGTTTTCCCACCACGCCTGCCAGTTGGACTGCCGGATGTGTCAAAAGGCAGTCTTCGATTTCGGCGGGTCCGATCCGGTAGCCGCCTGAACTGATCACATCGTCGTCGCGTGCGATAAACCGGATGCGTCCTGTGGCCGTCTTGCAGCCTTTGTCCCCCGTCAGCAGCCATTTCTGTCCGTCGATGGTGATAAACTTCGCATCTGTCGCGTCTGGATTGTTCCAATAGCGCAGGAACATGACCGGGTTGGGCGCGCGTACCGCGATGCTGCCTTCTTCATCAATGGCGCACGCACGTCTGCCGCCCTCGTCAATCACGTTGACATCGTGTCCCGGCACCGCAAAGCCCATGACCCCCGGCTCTGCCGGTTCCAGTGCCGCGCAGGACGAGACGATCATGTTGCATTCGGTTTGCCCGTAGAATTCGTTGATCGTGGTTTGAAAGACCTGCTGGCCCCAAGCGATCAGTTCCTTGCCGAGTGTTTCCCCGCCGCTGGCGACCGAGCGCATCGGCAAGGGCATTTTGGGTGTTTCAAGCCGCATGAGTTTCAGTGCTGTCGGGGGCAGGAAGGCGTTGCGGATCCCTTGGCTACGGATCAAGTCAAAGGCGGCTTGGGCTGTAAATTTTGCAAACCTGCATGCCACGACCGGCACCCCGTGGTGCAGGGCGGGCATCATCACATCCAAAAGTCCACCGATCCATGCCCAATCCGCCGGTGTCCAGATCTTGTCACCCGGTTGTGGAAAGAAATCATGGCTCATTTCCACTCCGGGCAAATGCCCAAGCAGAACCCGATGCGCATGGAGCGCCCCTTTCGGTGCCCCCGTCGTTCCTGATGTGTAGATCAAGAGTGCCGGATCATCGGCGGCGGTATCGACAGGCGTATAGTCAATGGAGGCCTGAGCAATTGCCGATTGGTAGTCGTCAGCGCCGTGAACGCCCCCGTCAATGCAAAGGACTTGTTCCAATGCGGGCAGTTCTGACCGCAGCATTGCCAGTTTTGCCGCGCCTGTCGCGTCTGTCACCACAACTTTCGCCCCTGAGTCGCGCAATCGATGCAAGAGCGCATCGGGGCCGAACAAAGTAAACAGCGGGATCGAAATGCAGCCCATCTTGGTAAAGGCGATATGGGCGGTGGCGGTTTCAACGCATTGTGGAAGAAGTACCGCGCCCCTGTCACCCTGGGCCATGATGCCGCGCAAGGCATTGGCTAGCCTGTTGGATTGCGCCCGCAAATCCCCGAATGTGTGATCCGTGCTGTTACCGTACTGATCAACATCAATGATCGCCGTCTTGTCGGGTGTCGCGCGTGCGTGCTTGTCGCAGATATCGACGCCGATATTGAACCGTGCGGGCACGTTCCAGCGAAACCCCCGACAGGTCGCGTCGTATGATGAACCTCGTGACAACATCGGGTTAAAATGAACAACTGTTCAATTCTTAAGTCAACCATGCGGTTTTGACTGATGATTCGTTTGCTTACTATCCGGACGTATATGTCCTCACCTGCGATGGGATAGCAAAACCCCTTATTGCAAACGTTTTTGACGCGACGTTAGGATTTTCATCTGCGCGGGAATTGCTGGCATTGCTATAAGCTGCAGAGGGTTGTGAAACTTGAGAAAATCGCCCTCAGGTTGCTTTCGGAGCGGAGGCGTTGTGACCTTGCCGTCGTGAAAATTGCCGCCTTCCCTTCACGTCACGCTTCGCCTTTGGCGCGAATTGAGATACAGTAGAACCGTACTCGGTGAGGTGCCATTTCGGCGCAAGTTAATGAAAACGGCACACTCAGGAGGACGGAACTTTGCCCCAAGCGCAGATACTTTTTGAATTGGACGGACCGCATGACGCGGCACCCAACCCAGAGGCAGAGCTTATTGATCTGGCACAGCATCGGCATGCCAATCAAAACCGCTTTCCTAGGGTCGAGGATCTGGTGGAGCGTCTGTCAGACACAGTGCGCAAAGTAGAAGCAACCAACGACTTTTAATTCCCCAACTTCGCCTCACTTCTGCCATCCGTAAATTTTAGAGCGGGGGCAATGCGTGTACTGATTGCTGAAGACGAGCCCACGTTGGCAGGACAACTCAAGTCGGCCCTTGAAAAGGAGCGGCTGGTTGTGGATTTGGCAGGGGACGGTGCCGAAGCGCAGTATCTGGGCGAAACCGACCCTTATGACATGATCATCCTTGATATGGCGCTGTCGGTCCGAGATGGGCTTTCGGTCCTCAAGGCGTGGCGTGGCAGTGGCATGGATTGTCCGGTGCTTTTGTTGACCGCCGCCAATGACTGGTCTGCGCGGGTAGACGGGCTAGATGCCGGTGCCGATGATTGTCTGCCCAAACCGTTTCACATGGCCGAACTTTCGGCCCGTGTGCGTGCAATGATCCGCCGTAAGGCAGGGCAGGCCAATCCTGTGTTTACGCGCGATGACGTGACCTTTGACACCCGCACAACCCAAGTGATGCGTGGCGGCTTGCCTGTCCGGTTGACCGCACAAGAGATCGCTGTTCTGTCATATCTGTTTCACAATGCCGGGCGTTTGGTTTCGGGCGATGAGCTTGCCCAGCATATCTATCATCACCGCGCTGATCGTGAATCAAACACGGTTGCTGTGTTCATCAATCGCTTGCGCAAGAAGCTGGGCAAAGGTCTGATCGTGACAGTGCGCGGACGCGGCTACATGATTAAGGCAAGCGCCTAGACATCACCTGATTTTCCAAACAGACCGCTCAGGGCCCGCCCGACAAGGCCGCTCACACTTGGTGCCTTTGCGGCGTGGAAGGGCAGGGGGCGGCAGACCTCAATCGCGGCCACACCGACCCTTGCTGTCAGTGCGCCGTTCACGACCCCTTCGCCAAAGCGCCGCGATACCTTTGAGACGATCCCGCCGCCCGCGACAGAGCTGATCAGATCATCCCCGACCGCCACCGCCCCCGTCGCAACGAGGTGTGACAGCACGGTGCGCGTCAACCGCCAGCTGCCCAAAGTGCCTGACCTGCCGCCATAGATTTCTGCGATCCGTCGGATCATGCGCAGGTTGGCTGTCAACGCTGTAAAGACATCAGCCAAAGCCAAGGGCACGATGGCGGTCACGGTTGCCACCTGCCGTGCGGCTGCCTCGACTTCTTTGCGCGCGCGCGCATCAAGCGGAGCCAGCACTGTCGTTTCCATTAGGCCGAGCAAGGCATCGGCGTCCAGCACCTCTGCCTCTCGCTCTTGAAAAGCGGTCCGTCCCCAGGATGTGTCCTCGCGGCTGTTGTAGAGTTTGCCGATATCGTTGGTGACTTTGCGCGCCAGCCCCAGATCATTTGCCGCGAGCGCATTGCTGGCTTGTATCTGGATCGTGTCGAGCTTGCGCAGGCGACTGAATGCCGCCAGCTCTCGCAGGCCGATGATCGCTATGACCAAGAGCAATAGCCCCATCAGCCCTGTTGCGATCCCGCCCAGAATGGGGGAGCGCGCCAGCAGTCCGGTGATGTAGTCCCATGCCGCAAGCGAGATCACGAAGCCTGTCAGCGAGAGGGTGAGCGTCCAGAACCACCGCGCCAGCCGAGAGGGCCGTTTCGCGGCGAGTGAAGCGACTTTTTCCATCGTCGCCGGCCCCCGCGCCGGACCGATATCAGGAACCGCAGGAGCCAGTTCGGGCTGGGCCTGATTGTCGTCTTCGAGGTCGATCAGAACGGGTCCACGGGTCATAGGCGGTCTCCGATCAGGAATTGGGCCGCTTTGTCCAAGCGGATGTGTGGTGGTCCGTCGCCCGGCCTGCGCGTCAAAGATGCGGGCGCAAAGCGCATGATGCTGTAGTCGGCATCAAGCCATTTCTCTTTCCCATCCCGCGCTGGCGACAGCAGATGACTGGGGTCATCGGGCAAGAGGCCCGGGTAGAAGGCTGCTTGTTTGCCAGTCTCGAGTAAACGTCCCCGCACGACATCAAGCGTGCTGCCTTCATGGGTGATCTGGTCCTCGACCGTTGTTCGGAGCGCTGCGATCGCCATGGCTTGTGTTTGGGCCCCTGCAAAGTCCGCGCGGTCTTTTGCTTCGCGCAAGAGCGCTTGGGTGATCGCGGTCAGTTGCGGGTGCTGGCTGTGGTGCAGATGGTCTGCCTTTGTTGCGGCGAAAAGGATGCGCTCGACCCGCCGTCCTTGGAAAATCCGGCTGAGAAAGTCGTTCCGTCCGATCCGAAAGGCGCTTAGGATTCCTGCCATGGCCGCTCTGAGATCGTCCAAGGCAGACGGTCCTGCATGGATCGCCCCCAACACATCAACCAAGACGACCTGTCTGTCGATCTTTGCAAAGTGGTCCCGAAAGAACGGTCGTACGATATTGCGCTTGTAGCTTTCGAACCGCCGTTCGAATTCACGTCCCAGCGATCCGCGTCCGTAGTTGCCGTCGGGCAGGGGCGCGAATGTCAGCACGGGTGATCCCGCTAGGTCCCCGGGCAGCAGGAACCGTCCCGGTGAGCAGTCCGAAAACCCTGCCTCGCGGGATTGGCGCAGGTGCGCTGTGAACCTTTCGGCCAGCACTTGTGCTTCTTCTTCGTTGAGTTTGGCCGTCGGATTGACACCTGCCACCAAAGCTGTGTAGTCCGCTCCGCCGGGTCTCTTGGTGGCGCGTGCAAGTGTTGTGGCTGACCAAGTGGCGAAGTCCTGATCAAGAAGTGCCAGATCCAAAAGCCATTCGCCCGGGTAGTCCACGATATCGATATGCACGGTGCGTGGCCCTGAAAGTCCGCCAAGCAGCCCCGTGGGCTGCACCTTGAGCGACAGGCGCAATTCGCTGATATGGCGTGTGCCCTCTGGCCAGTGCGGTTGTGGTGATGTCAGGGCGTTGAGGTGTGCCTCATATGGAAAGCGCGGCACCGTGTCGTCGGGCTGTGGCTGTAGATAGGCAGTCTGGATGGCCCCGTTGGCTGCTGCCTCAAGCGCTGGCATCCGTCCCCGGTCCATGAGGTTGGCCACGAGCGATGTGATAAACACCGTTTTGCCTGCCCGTGACAGGCCCGTCACCCCTAATCTGATCACCGGCTCTGAAAACGGGGCGGTCAGTGTTTCGCCCACGCCTTCGGCGGTGCGGATGATCTGATCGGCGATTTGCGCAATAACCAAGGGGTTATCCTTTGTTTGTTCTGCCCAAAGATAGGGACCGTGCCCTGTGATGTGTAGGGATTGATTTTGCCCATTCCTCCCCCTAAGCGGTGGATATGCCCCGTTATGCCTTGCTTGTTGAATATCATGGTGCCCCCTTTGCAGGGTGGCAGCGCCAAAAAGATCAGCCGTCAGTGCAGGGCGCAATTGAGGCTGCCTTGGCCAAGCTTGAGCCGCGCGACCATACGATTGCGGCTGCTGGGCGGACTGATGCTGGTGTGCATGCCACAGGGCAGGTTGCCCATTGCGATTTGGACAGAGACTGGGATCCGTTTCGCCTGTCAGAGGCTTTGAACTATCATCTGAAGCCACATCCCGTTGCGATCTTGAAAGCAGCGCGTGTTGCCGATGACTGGCACGCCCGCTTTGGCGCGGTGGAGCGGCGGTATCTGTTCAAGCTGGTGTCTCGCCGCGCCCCTTTGACGTCCGAGGCCGGCCAGATGTGGCGCGTTAATCACCTGCTGGACGCGGACGCGATGCAACGTGGCGCGGACTACCTGCTGGGCGAGCATGACTTCACCACGTTCCGGTCCACGATCTGTCAGGCCAAAAGCCCCGTGAAAACGCTCGATGAGCTTCGGATTGAAACGCAGGCCCGCCCCTTTGGCGCAGAGTATCACTTTCATGTCCGCGCCCGGTCGTTTTTGCACAATCAGGTCCGCAGTTTTGTCGGCACGCTGGAGCGTGTGGGGGCGGGGGCTTGGACGCCAGAGGATGTGCGCAATGCCTTGGAAGCGAAGGATCGTGCGGCCTGTGGCCCCGTCAGCCCGCCGGAGGGATTATATCTTGCTGGCGTGACCTATCCCGTCGATCCGTTTGCGGCCCCTTAGTCGTTATCCGTAAGACCCGCCCCTGCGCCCGCCAGCCGCGATGCTTCGCTGGCCGGCACATAGGTTTTTGCTGCCAGACCCTGCCAGATCGCCCAGTCTGTCTGTGGGATGTTTACGGCCTTGGTCGTTGGGGTTATCACATTGGTGTCGCTGCGCAGGATCGTCAAACCGTCCCACATCAAGGACACATCATTGGCCGCCAGAGCCGCCCCCACAAACGTGCGATGGGCTGGGTCGGCCAGCACGGCTTTGTTATAGCCCATCTTGAATGCGTCGCAGACAATCGGGGCGATGATAGCCGCCGCCCCTTCATGCACGACAAGGGTATCGTCTTCCCACGTGACCTTTGCGCGTGTCGGGGTCTCCATCAAAACGTCAGATATGACCCCGGCCTTCCCCCCGATTCCGATGAAATAGGCCGCAACAGCCGCGAGATCTTCGGCGCAGCCCAGTGGGAACCCTGCCCCCCTTGCTGCCTTGAGCACTGCGCCGCCGACTTCGTTCAGGGACAGCATCAGACCTGCGCCACCGGTAGCCACCAATCGTCTGCATTGTCCAACTCATCAAAAAGCGGCGCCCCCTGACAAAGCGTGATCCGCGTCCACCGGTCAGATTTAGGGTCGAATTTGGCTGCACCAAAAAACGACAGCTTGCAGCGCAACAGATCAATCGGCAGGCAGTCCGATGCGATCAGGTTATCCCGGATTTCGGCATAAGCGTGGGTCGCAAGTGTCTGAACCCGGCGCGCTGCTGAACGGTGCTCAGGATGGTCGGCAAGGAAATGTCCCAGCGGTTTGTCAATTTCAGGCAGTGCTGCGGCCAGAGCTTTGACCTGACGTGCGATATCCAGCGGCGATTCCAATTCTGCCCCGTCTTCGGTATGCCGATCTCCCAGCCGCGGTTCGAGCTTTTCTTCCGAGACGTACCAGAACTGAGCGCAGGCATCGGGGGCCTCATAATCAATCCCGCAGGCCCAGTCCCAGTCTTTGGCAATCAACGCACCAAGCGCGGTGCATGTCATGGTCGGGTCAAGCTTTGGCGTGAAGGGTGTCGCCATGCAGTCGGTCAGCCCGTCGATGAGGTCTCCGAAAGGTTCCAGCATGAGCGCTGCGATCAGTTCCTGCGTGTCCACGGAGAATTGCGCGCTGTGCGTGATGATCTGGTCAATAGGCCGCGTCGCTGTCAGCGCATCAGGCGTGAGCGTGCCTGCGAAAATTGGCCATTCGGCGCGCATCGTCGCGATCCGTTCGGCTGCGATGGGATCAGGCACGTTCCATTCGGCCAAGTGATGCGCAGCCCGCGTGACAAGGTCATAAATCCGCCCGATCTGATCGGGATCAAGGCTTGGGATCGCCCGCACCCTTGCGATTGCGGTTTCACGCACCTGCATCCATGCATCCAGCAAGAGCGGGTGGTTCACCAGAAAAGGCGCCATGCCAAGGCCCGTGGAGTTTCCGATCCCTAGGTGCCGTTTGGCTTCGCGGCTGAGGGGCGCTCCGCCCACATGTTCGGCCAGATCATGCGTAAAGCCCCGGATCAGCCAGACCGTCAGCATTTCAGCCATGAAGGGCCCGCCCATCCCCGGGCGTTCTGCGATATGTCCCCGATCAGCAATCCCGAACTTTCCATTCCCGTAGACGGCCGTCGTCCGCATCAGATAGCCTGTTTCGCGGATCTTCTGTGGATCAGGTTGCTGCCCCGCTTTCAGGGCGTTGGTGACATGATCAAAAAGCCTGACCGATTTGTTCGCCCGGCTCAGAACCAGATCGCGGGACGTAAAGCGCGCTGCTTCTTGTTTGGGAGCGGATGCAACGATCCGTGCAACGTCGTCATCGGACGGAACCCCGTTGTAAAGCACATAGGCTGTGTCCCAAGCCGTCGCGATCACGCGATCGGTGCGTTGCTCTGGTGGCAGGTCGGTCGACACTGCGACAAGCGTGTAATCAAATCCACCAAGGTTGACCTGATAGCAGGCGTGCCCGAACCCGTCGTCTGACATTTTCCAGCGTGTTCGCTGGACTGAGGACTGGTCACGCGCCAGTTGTCGCATCAGCGTCCGCAAGAATGACAGCCGTGTTGGAAAGGCGGCCCCCATCCTGCGCAAACGCATGACGCGGGCGGCTGGACGCAGGGGCATTTGGGCGGGTGTCGCAAAATCCTTCATGACTTGAGAATTAGCGCGCCGCGCCCTTGTCGCATAGCTGAAAAACGACACATATCCCCGAAGTGATTGGTCATTCTGTCACGCCTTGGATAGGTTGGCCGCGAATTTGTGCTTTTACTGGGTGGGATCGGATGAAGCTGCGACGTTTTTGTGCTGCTGGTATCAGCGCGATCGCTGGGTTGGCGGCATCTAGCGTGGTGGCGCAAGAGGTCCGACTTGAAAGCGACGAAGCCCGGGGCGCATTGCGTTCAGCCTCTCTGCTTTTGTCGCTTGAGCAAGACGCTGTTCCCCAAGACTATGTTGCTGCGGCCCGTGCGGACTACCGCCGCTTGCTGACCGCGCTTTATGCCGAAGGGTTCTATGGCGGGGCAGTCTCGATAACGGTGGATGGTGCCGAGGCTGCGGGTATCGCCCCCTTGGCAGCGCCGTCGCGCATTGAAACCGTTGTCATCCGTGTTGATCCCGGCACGCGGTTTCGTTTTGGCGATGTTGCGATCACACCGCTGCCCGCAGGCACCACGCTCGACGCTGACCTTGGACCGCGGGCCTTTGCCCGATCCGGTGAAGTTCAGACAGCCGTCAGAGATGCGGTGCGCACGTGGCGTGACCTTGGCTATGCCAAGGTGGATGTGGCTGATCAGTCCATTGTTGCCCGTCATGATGACGCTGAACTAGATGTGTCTGTCACCCTAGATACCGGGCCCCGCCTGCGCTTTGGCGCGTTGACTGTGACTGGCAATGAAACTGTTAGCGACGCCCGTATCCGCCAAATCGCTGGCCTGCCTGAGGGCGAGGTGTTTTCGCCTGCCGAATTGGAAACAGCCGAACGCCGGTTGCGCCGCACCGGCACATTTGAAAGCGTTGCTTTTACCGAAAGCGAGACAGTTGGTCCGAATGATACTTTGCCCATCAATGCCCAGATTTCAGAGGCCAAGCCCCGCCGGATCGGCGTTGGTGTAGAGCTTTCCTCGATTGAAGGGCTGACATTGTCGAGCTTTTGGTTGCACCGGAACTTTTTGGGTGGCGCAGAGCGGTTCCGCGTAGATGCAGAGATTGCAGGCATTTCCGGTGAGACCGGCGGTGTTGATTACAGTCTGGGTGCAAGTTTCACCCGGCCGGCAACCTTTGGGCCAGATACGGAGTATTTTCTGAATGGTCAGATTTCACGCGAAGATGAGCCGGAGTTCTTGATCGATAAAATTGCGATCGAAACGGGGTTCTCGCGGATCATTTCCGAAGATCTGACAGTCCGCGCCGGAGTTGGTGTCTTGCGTGCCCGCGAAGAAACCCAGACCGAGACACGCGAATATACGCTTTTCACTCTGCCGTTGGACGCCACATTGGACCGACGCGATGATCCTGCCGATGCGAAAGAGGGGTATTTTGTCGATCTGAACGCAACGCCGTTCATCAGCGCTGACGGTGATATTGCCGGTGGCCGCCTGTTTGCTGATCTGCGCGGCTTTGCTACCTTTGGCCAAGAGGCGCGGACCACCCTTGCCGGCCGGTTGCAGGCGGGCAGCGTCCTTGGTGCCGCCTTGGATGAGGCCCCTGCCGATTTTCTGTTTTATTCCGGTGGCGGTGGCACGGTGCGTGGTCAGCCCTATCAGTCCTTGGGTGTCGAGACGACGAGCGGCATGACCACGACGACCAGCGGTGGCACGTCCTTTGTTGGTGCCCAGTTGGAAGCCCGCTATCTGATCCGCGAGAATATTGGTCTGGTGGGCTTTTATGACTTTGGTCATGTGGGTCCGACCGAGACACCGGGTGAAGATGGCGATTGGCACGCAGGGACCGGGTTTGGTGTCCGCTATAACACGGGCATTGGGCCGATCCGGCTTGATCTGGGCACGCCTGCCTCTGGCGATGATGCCTTTGGTGCCTTGCAGGTCTACATCGGGATAGGACAGGCGTTTTGAAGCGTTCACTGATCATAGGTGCGGTATTGACCGCTGCGACTGTTGCTGTCGCCCAAACCGAGGATGACGATAAAGGCTATTTGACCAGCCTGATTGAAGACAACCTGTCTGGCGCGGGCCGCGAGGTGAACATCATCGGCTTTGCTGGTGCGCTTAGCTCTGAAGCGACCATCACGCAGATGACCATCGCCGATGCAGAAGGGGTCTGGCTGACACTGGATGACGTGGTGCTCAGCTGGAACCGAAGCGCATTGCTGCGTGGCGAAATCGATGTTCAGGAGTTGAGCGCGGCGCAAGTCACGGTGGCGCGCGCCCCAGTGGGCGATGACGCCGACGCCCCTAGCCCGGAGGCGCAACCATTTGCCCTGCCCGAACTGCCAGTGAGCGTCAGTCTGGACCAGCTTCAGATTGATCGTATCTCATTGGGGCCAAGCTTTCTGGGAGAGCCTATTGACGTATCTCTGACAGGGGATGCCCAACTGGCGGGGGGGGAGGGGTCTGCCAATGTGACCGCGACCCGTCTTGGCGATAAGGTTGGCACCTTTGAGATTGCAGGTGCCTATGTCAATGAAACCCGTGTCTTGGACCTGTTGCTTCGGCTTGATGAAGGGCCTGACGGCATCGCAGCCCGCCTGATTGATTTACCGGGTCGCCCTGCTGTCCGCCTGGAGATTGCAGGCAATGCCCCACTGGACGATTTTGCCGCCACATTGGCTTTGGCCACCGATGGGCAAGACCGGTTGACGGGTGATTTTGCGATGGCGGCACAGGATGGTGGCCAGCGGATCAACCTTGATCTGGGCGGTGATATCTCGCCTTTGTTTGCGCCTGCTTACCGCGATTTCTTCGGCCGCGATGCGGTTTTGCAGGCCGAGGTTATTCAGGGTGCTGATGGCGCAATTGCAATCCCGCTTCTTAATCTGGATGCCGGACGTCTGACTTTGGCAGGGCAGCTGCGCCTTGATCAGGACGGCTGGCCTGCCTTGATCGACCTTGAGGGGGGGATTACCCCTGCGGGAAATGAACCTGTCTTGTTGCCGCTAAGCGGGCCTGAGACATTTATCGACGGTCTCACCTTGGATATCGGCTATGATGTGTCGCTGTCAGATGATTGGCGCGCTGATATCCAGCTAGATCAGTTGGCTCGCCCCGGATTGACTTTGGGCAGTTTCCGTCTTGCCGGTGGCGGCCTAATCCGTCCGCCGGAGCCGGGTGAAACCCCTGCTTTTTCCGCCCGCCTCAATTACAGCGCAGAGGCGTTGCGCCTTGATGATGCAGGCGCGCAAGCCGCCTTTGGCGATACCATCGAAGGTGTGCTGGTGGCGGCAAGAGACGGCGGTGGTCCGACCGATATAACGCAGTTGACGGTGCAAGGCGCGGGTCTTGACCTGCGCGCAGAGGCCACAATCGCGGGCCCTGACAACGGTTTTCAGACCGATGCGACCGTGGCCGCCGCGATAGACGGTCTTTCCCGGTTTTCGACACTTGCCGGACAGGCGCTGGGCGGTGCTGCCAGTGTTGACGTAATCCTTGATGCGACCCCATTGGATGGGCTTTTTGACGTGCGTGTCGCCGGTGAGACGCGCGATCTTGCTGTCGGTATTCCTGAGGCTGATCGCGTCCTTGCAGGCGTTGGCGAAATTCTGGTCCGCGCCGTTCGTGACACCGAAGGGACCCGGCTTGAGCAATTGGACTTGCGCACGGATGCCGCCACGGTGAGGGCAACTGCTGACATCACGAGTAGCGGTGCCGACGCGCAATTGAATGCCCGCCTGACTGACCTTGCCATAGTCGTCCCGACCCTGAGCGGGCCTGCGTCCCTAGTGGGGCAGGTGGTGCAGGATGCAGGCGGCGTGGTGCGTTTTGATGTAACCGGCACGGCTCCGGCGGCGACATTCACCGCCAATGGCAATGCCGCCCCTGCCGACATCGGCCAAATGGTCACAGCGAATGTGAGCGCGCGTTTGCGTGATCTGACCCGCTACAGCGCCCTTGCCCAGAGGCCCTTGTCGGGTGAGTTATCGTTCAACGCGGACGGCCAGATCGCGACTGACAGCCTGTTGTTTGATGTGACCTTCGATGGATCATCGCGAGATCTGGTTACCGGGATTGCAAGGCTTGATCCCTTCTTGAAGGGGGATGGTCAGCTTGCAGGCCGTGTTGCCCAAACCGCCCCGCGTGCCTTTTCTGCCCAAGACCTGCTTGTCGCGACGCCTGCGATGCAGCTTTCCGGCGATGCGCAGGTCGATCTGGCAGGAAGCAATGCGGCCGACTTGCGGTTTGTAGTCAATGATGCTGCAATGCTTGATCCAAGTTTGCAGGGTCCCATCGCATTGAATGTTGTCGCGACCCCCGCGCCTGAGAATGCCACTGATGCCCTTGTGACACTTGCCGGTCCGGAGACCAATATTGTTGCAGATCTGACCGTGGCCGGCCCTGCTGCTGATCGTGAAGTCAGTGGTCAGGTGGCCGCACAAGTCGCCCGCCTTGCGGCCTTTGCTGATCTGATCGGACAGCCGGTGGCGGGGAGTGTTGACCTGACGGCTACCGGAACAGTTTTGCCGGACCTGAGCGCCTTTGAGGCAAATGTGAACCTATTGAGCGAGGACCTTGCCGCAGGGATCCCTTCGCTTGATCCTTTGTTGCGTGGCACGGGCAGGATCAATGCCAATATCGGTCTTGCTGATGGTGTTTTGGGGGTGCGGACGCTTGAGGTCTCGACCGGTGAAGTCTCTATTGTTGGTGCGCTGAATGGGGCGGCCGGGTTTGGGCAGGGGCGGTTCAATGCCAGTTTGCGTGACGTTGGTGTCCTGACAGACCAAATCAGTGGTCCAGTACGCGCCACAGGTAGCGCATCGCTTGATGAGGCGGGCAACTGGGGCATTGATGCCACCGGGACAGGGCCCGGCGGGCTGGGTGCCCAGATTGTCGGTCAGATCGCACCGGGCGGGCGGCTGGATCTTGATGTCGATGGCAGCGCGCCTTTGGCTCTGGCAAATGCGGCCATTGATCCCCGCCGTCTGAGCGGTTTGGCGAATTTCGATTTGTCGTTGAACGGCCCCGCGGGCCTTGAGGCGCTCAGCGGGCGCATCACCTTTGCCGATGGCCGCCTTGCTGCGCCGACCTTGGGCGAGGCTTTGACCAACATTACAGGGGCTGTCACCCTTGGGGCCGGTCGCGCGCAGATTGATTTGCAGAGCGGGGTGGAAACAGGCGGGTCTTTGTCGGTCAACGGGCCCATCAGCCTGACAGGTGGGAACGAGGCCGATGTAACCTTGTCCCTTACTGATGTGGTTGTTCGCGACCCGGAGCTTTATCGCACGACAGTTGATGGGCGTATCACGTTGAACGGGCCGTTGCAGGGTGGTGCCCGGATTGCCGGAACGCTCAATCTGGGTCAGACGGATGTGCAGGTGCCGTCCTCGTCAATCAGCAGTTTGGGGGCCTTGCCTGATGTGACCCATGTGGGTGCCCCAGTGGATGTGCGCCGAACCCTGGGCCGTGCCGGATTGCTGGCCCAAGATAGTGGTGGCGGAAGCGGTGTCAGCCGCCGTCCTTTCCCGCTAGATCTGACGATAAACGCGCCGTCGCGTATCTTCATTCGGGGACGCGGTCTTGATGCGGAACTGGGCGGCAGTCTGAGCATTGGCGGGACAACTGACAATGTCATTCCTGTTGGCCGTTTCGCCCTTGTGCGTGGCCGGATTGATATCTTGCAGCAGCGGTTTGCCCTGACCGAAGGTGTAGCAACTTTGCAGGGTGATTTCGACCCTTTCATCCGGTTGGTCGCAACAACCGAGACGGATACTGGCACAGTGATCAACATCATTGTCGAAGGCCCTGCCGGATCACCTGAGGTGCGGTTTGTTTCTATCCCGGAATTGCCGCAGGACGAGGTTCTTGCCCAGTTGATCTTTGGCCGTGATCTGGACAGCATCAGCCCGCTGCAAGCGGTGCAGCTTGCCTCGGCGATCAGTACGCTGGCAGGGCGTGGCGGTGGTGCTCTGGACAGTTTCCGGTCGGAATTGGGTCTGGATGATTTCGACGTCACGACAGATGACGAAGGCAACGCCGCTGTGCGCGCCGGTGCCTACCTGTCCGACAATGTCTATACGGATGTTGT
>CAYLMZ010000028.1:15275-24804 GCA_964385035.1 uncultured Loktanella sp. | reverse complement strand
CTGCGTTCGGGCTTGTGCCCGTAGCCAACCACAAGCCCAAAGACCTTATCGGCAACTGTGCTGCCAAGGTTGCGCCACCAGACCCAGGCCCCAAAGCGTGTCTGGGTTTGTTGAAACTCGCGACGCGCAAAGGCCGTTGTGCCTTCGGTCACGTTATCAGGATCACCCGCCTGCGGAAAAAGCAGCATCAACCGCCCGAGTTCGGCATCATTCGGGCGCGATGCAGTGAGCGTTGCATAGGTCTCAACGCGATCTTTGACCGGAACGCTCGAAGCCGCATGCAGCTTTGCCCGCCATGCCGCCTCGCGACGCCACCTTTCACGCCCGGCTTTGCGCTGTTCCTGTTCTTTGGCCACCATGATCGTGCGAGCATCAGAGCGATGTCCGGTTTCGCGCAAGAGCTTTGCCAGTTGTTCGTAGGGTTGCGGGTAAAACTCCCGCCTTGAGACGGCCCCTTTTTTCAGCCATGCCAAACGATCACCCACGTTGATCCCGCCGTGCAGGACATCATAGCGAAACCCGCTGAGATAAAGTTTGTCACATTTCGCCCAGCTGTCGGGATCGTCCCAAAGGTCGCCTACATGGGCCGATGTTAGATCGACGGCCCCGCTGACCTCTTGCAAGCGGCGCCAGATAAATCCCTCGCGCACCATGAGCCGTTGCGCGTTCAGCGCTTCGCCATCGGGATGTCGCATGCTCGCATCAACGCAATCAAGAACGCCGCCGATCTCGGCGCCCATGAAACTGACCTCACCCACGGTTTCGGCGCGGCGCAAGAACACATCGCCACGGATCACAGCACTTTGCGCGTTAAGCGCAGGACCGTCCTGATTGTCGAGCACCGCATCCATCGCCACCAATTGTCCGCCGATCTGTGCGCCCAGAAAGCTGACCTGACCCGTCGCACGCAGACCTTCCAATAGCACACTGCTTGCCACTTTCATGCCTTGTGCTTTCAGGGCCGAGCCACCCGCGTTGCGCAGCTTGGCCTGCGTCGCGGAAAAGT
The DNA here is from genome assembly GCA_964385035.1 of uncultured Loktanella sp. Lineage (GTDB taxonomy): Bacteria > Pseudomonadota > Alphaproteobacteria > Rhodobacterales > Rhodobacteraceae > Yoonia. The sequence goes on along the minus strand of CAYLMZ010000028.1, from coordinate 23,798 downwards.
GCCCCTTCACATCACTGCCCGAGAGCGAGATTTTGGCTTCTGACAGGGTCCCATTCAGCGTGAGATTGCCCGCCACCTGTATCCGCGCAGCGTTCATGCCTTTGGCCAGATGGCTGCGCACAATCGCCAGCCCATCCACATTGAATTGCACTAGGTTGGCTTGATCGGAAAGGCGGCAGTTGAAGATATCAAGCGATCCACGCCCTTGTGTATAGCTTAGATCAAGTGTCCCACTGATCCATGCGCCGCTCAGGGTGATCCCGCTTGGTTGGGTCTGAAAGTCCTTGCATCCACCCAGAACCAGATACCGCAATAGGTTTGCCCGAATGAGCACCCCTGCCGCTTTGTGGTTGGGCACTGCACCGCTGATCCGGGCTGTGTCTCCTGTTTGCGCGGCAATCAGCAAGGCCTCTTCTGCGGGTGTGAGCAACCCGTCTTCCTTGAGTTGAAGGACCTGGCCCCACGTGGTGATCAAATGCAATGCGTCGTCGTTCATGGTCTCAGGCTAGGCCCGCAGTCCACCAAGAGCAACGCAGTTCGCGCTTTTGCCTGTCGCACTTCTGGCGTATGCGAGGACGCATGCCTGTCAGTTTCCCAAGTCTTGAAGCCATCCTGAACCACGGTTTTGATACCGTGATCGATGTGCGCTCTCCTGCTGAGTTCGCAGAGGACCACATGCCGGGCGCAATCAACCTGCCCGCTCTTGATAACGAGCAAAGGGCGATTGTCGGCACGATCTACAAGCAGGACAGCCCGTTCAAAGCCCGCAAGATCGGCGCCGGAATGGTCGTGCGCAATGTGGCAGACCATATCGATGGCCCCCTCGCCCAACATGATGGGGCATGGCGTCCTTTGGTCTATTGCTGGCGCGGCGGACAGCGGTCAGGTGTGTTCCGCACCCTCTTGTCAGAGATTGGCTGGCGCGCCGAGACGATCAAAGGGGGCTATACCAGCTATCGCAGGCTGGTGAATGCGATGCTCTACCAGACCCCCCTGTCGCATAAAATCATCCTGCTTGATGGATATACTGGCACGGCAAAGACCGAGATCCTGTCGCGTCTGCAAACACGCGGCATTCAGGTCCTTGATCTTGAAGGGCTAGCACAGCATCGCGGATCGCTTTTGGGGGCGATGCCCCAAGGGCAGCCCGCACAGAAAGGGTTTGAGACCTCACTTGCAACAGCGCTCCAGCAGCTTGATCCGGCGCGGCCGGTTCTGGTCGAGGCCGAAAGCAGTAAGATCGGCCAGATCAATCTGCCGAAATCGCTCTGGCAGGCGATGCTTCTGGCCCCTCGGATTATTGTCGACGCACCGGAGGCCGCCCGCGCCGCCTATCTGGCCAACGCCTATCGCGACGTGATCAGCGATGCCGATTTATTGGCCGAGAAGCTTGCCCCACTGCGCCGGATGCGTGGTCATGCAACTGTCGATCGCTGGATTGAACTGTCCCGCGCAGGCGCGTTGATTGATCTGTCGGGGGCCTTGATGGCCGAACACTATGACCCAGCCTATGCCAAGTCGCGAAAGGTCGATCAGCGCGAGGTCTTGGCCGCATTCACGGCCTCTGATTTGTTTGAGGGCGGTCAGGAAAGACTGGCCGACCAAATCGCAAAGCTGATCAACGCGCAGTGATCTGCGTGCCTGCCGTGATCTCGCCAATGATCGCGGCCTTGTAGCCAGCATTTTCCAGCGCTGTGATCTTTTTGGTCGCTTCCCGCGCTGGGACTGCCGCCAGAAGCCCCCCCGCGGTTTGCGGATCAAAGAGCAAATCGAAAGCGGCCCCTTCGATAGGCCCTGCCCCGTTCCGATTGTCGGCAAAGAGGGATGACCGCACCCCTAATGCCGAGAGGGCCAGAGCTCCCTCCATGACGGGGATGGCATCAATCTGCAGTCTTGCCCCGACGTTTGAAGCGTCACAAATACCGCGCAGATGCCCGGCAAGCCCAAAGCCCGTCACATCCGTCATGGCGTGTGCCTTGGACAGAATTTCACTGGCCGCACCCTGTCCTTGCATCATCAGATCGAGACAGGCGATCACATCAGCCCCGCTTGCCTTGCCTGCCATTTCAGCAGCCATGATTGTCCCGCTCCCGATCGGCTTGGTCAGGATCAAGAGATCACCCGGCTTCGCACCCGAGAGGGTGATGGGCGATTTGGTGGTTCCTGTCACCGTGAAACCGATCGTGAGCTCTTGACCAAGGGACGTATGACCACCGACGATTTTCGCGCCAGCTTGTCCAAAAACGGCGTTTGCTGTCTGAGTGATTTCGGCCATTGTCCTGCGTTGAAGTTCGTCCGACATGCGCGGCAGGATCAGGCTCGCCGTGGCAGCTTGGGGTTTGGCCCCCATCGCCCAGATGTCACCCAAGGCATGAACGGCAGCAATCCGTGTCATTGCAATGGGATCTGCAACCAAGGCACGCAGGTGGTCAGTGGACATGACTTGCCCGGGCTGGATCATTGCGGCGTCGTCGCCAAAGGCGTCTCCCAGCGTATTGGCCAACGCAGAGCGCCCGACCTTGGCACCGCAACCTCCGCACATGGGTTTGTCGCCCAACGCCTCTTTCATACCCTTGGCCGTTTTGCGCGGCAGCTTGGGTGCACCCATCATTTGCAAATCTTCGAATTGCCGCATGAATTTGCGGTCAATGTGGTCTTTGAGTTTCCATAGCCACGGACCGCTGCGGGCGGTTCCGAATTTTTCGGCCAGCGCGGACTTTTGGCCCAAAGAGATCAGCTTAAGGTAATCGCGTTGCGGCTTGTACGCTTTGAAAGCGCCACCCCCCAGTGCAGCGCGCAGGTTGTCAAATAGCACAGGCGCTTCGCGCACAGCGTAGACACCAGCCTTTGGTCGAGGATCATGAGACAGATGGGCGCAATCGCCCACGGCGAAGATGCTTTCGTCACTGCTTTGCAGATGGGCATCCACCGTGATGTAGCCCTCGTGCAATTGCAGACCGGCTTGGGCGATCCAATCATGGGGCTTGGCCCCCGCTGCACCGCAGGTGAAGTCACTGCGGATTGTTCGCCCATCTCGGAGCACGATCCCTTCAGCGAAAATCTCTGTGACGTCTGTATCTTCGAAAATCTCGATCTCGGCGTCCTGCAAGGCGGCCAGCATGAGCTGCCGCGCCTTGTAGCCCAGCGCATCAAGGACCCTGCTCCGATCAAGCAGTTTGATTGTCGGTGATTTTCCTTTGAGAGCGTGAGCCATTGCCATCGCCAGCTCTGCACCTGCCACACCACCGCCAATGATCACGACGTCGGGCGCTTCTGCCTTTGTGCGAAACGCATCCCACTTTTCTGAAAAGGTGCCCAGCGGTTTGGCCGGAATTGCGTGAGACGAAAAACCCGGAAGGTCCGGCATGGTTGAAGTGATCCCCACATCCACACTGGCCACGTCAAACCCAATGGGTGGCCGGCCTGCGACGCTGATCGTCTTGGCTATGGGATCAATCCCATCAGCATACCCGTTGATCAGCCGCGCCCCGGCGAAACGGGCGAGCCTGACCAGATCAATATCCAGCTCTTTGCGCGAATAGTGTCCTGCCACAAAACCCGGCAGCATCCCCGAGTAGGGTGCAGTCGGTCCCGGATTGATCACTGTGACCCGCAGACCGGGCAACGGGTTCATCCCCCATTTACGCAGAACAAGCGCATGGGTATGACCGCCGCCAATCAGAACAAGGTCACGGGTAAAGGGAAAGTTGTTCATATCCCCCTTCTAGCGAGTGGTTGTTCAGGGGGAAAGCCACTGCCCGCGCCATGCACGCTCACGTGAAAAACTGACACGCCGATGATCGTCGCCCAAGTGAACAACATCGATATGGGTCAGTTCACAGGTGAGCACCGCAAAAGTATCGGGGTCCGGGTCTTTGACATAGTCCAATGCCTCTTTGATCGGCGTTCCGGGCGGCGGGGTGACCCCATAAGACTGTTGTGCATGATCCGGGATGCGGTCCCAGAGGCTGCGCGTCGCTGCGCCTGAGGCGATGGTCACCTCGGCCTGTAACCGCAGTTGCAACGCTTGTTTGCGGTCCCAGATCATAATCGCGCACCTTGGCGCGCTTTGGAGGCTCTTGATCTTGTCAGAATAGAGATCCGTGTGCACGGTCACGCGCGCTGTCGCCTTGTCGGAAGACCTCAGAACAACTGTTCGCACCTCTGGCCAGCCATCCGCCGAAACAGTTGCGAAGCTTGGCAACCGCGCGGGGTGTTTTGCGTCGGCCACACCGCGCCCCAGCGTCGACCAGAGCTTGTCCCAGAGCCCCTCATGCGTTGCAAACCATTCAGTCATAGCCTGTCATCTCCAAATAGCCGATGCCTGCGTGCGTGCCAATCACCGAAACCGGCCCTTCCCAATAGGGCACGCTGGTCGTCATCCATGCGTTTTCGTTGATCGCTTGCACCGTCACATCAACGCCTTTATCGGGCAATTGCACTTGCCACCGAACGGGCACATCGGCCGCGTTTGTTGCAAGTGGTGTCGCCGTAAAAGCCCCGTCAGGATAGGCCGTCGTCTGCCCATCTGCGGTGATCCATGTCGCGGCGGTGTAGTCTGGTGCATCGACGTGTTGCAAACGGAACCCCATCAGTTTTGCTCCGCTATCAAACGAAAGCGAGAACCAGTCCCACCCGGTCTGATCATCCGACAACAATTGCGACGACCATTCGCGATCAAGCCATGCATTGCCTGTGACCTTTACCGGCCCGTCAGGAAGATTAAGCACCCCTTCAATCGCAAAGAACGGTTGCGAATAGTAATAGGACGCCTGCCCTTGTGTCGATTTGACCGAGTAGCCTGCATCTCCATGGAATACCAACGGTCCCTTTGCTGTCAAAGCCATGTCATAGGCGAAGTCAGGGGCCGAAGCGGTCATGCGCATCCTGTTCCAGTCACCTTCCAAGACCCAATCATCGATCCATGCAGCAAAGGGTTCGACCGTTACCCCGGCCTGTCCAATACCGCCCCGTGCCAGCCGCTCTGCCACGTAGTGTTCGTTTCGGGTTGTGACCGCCGCATGCCCCATCCAGAGTTGTGGTGACGACCAATCATCAGTTGACGAGGGCGCAAAGGCGGTGCGGAACAAGGTCCATTGCAGCCCATATGGCCTCCCATCGGCATCTGTCATATTCGCAGTGAGATACCACCACTCAATGCGGTAGTCGGGATGCGCGCCATGATCGGCGGGGAAATCGAATATCTTGCCCGGCGCCGGTTCCGAAAATCCGGCCTCGGCATTGGTTCCAAGACCGGCGAACCCTTGTGCGTGGGCCGACAAAGGCAAGAAAAGAAGGAAAAGGAAGGCTCTAACGTTCATTGGAAAACACCTTGAGCAAATCTGCGGGCGGCGTCCGCGCAAGCCGCCTTGCAGGCCAGAGCGCTGCAAGTGCGGCTGCCAGCAGTGCAAAGATAGCCAGCCGTGCGTAGTCGAACGGAAAAAGATACATCGGCAACCGCCACCCGAAGGCCGCGACATTGACCACGGCCAAAAGCGCCCATGCCAAAGCCAGCCCCAACGGCAATGCCACCACTGCCGTCAAGCTCGCCAGCATCACGGCACGGATCAGTTCCAGCCGTCCCAACTGCCCGCGTGTCATGCCCATCGCCCATGCGGGTGCAAGCTGTGGCAGGCGCATCGTGGCGAGTGTCAGCAAACTCATCAGGATTGCAAAGCCCGCAACGGCCAGTGTCAGAACATTGAGCGCGGTCGTCACCGTAAAGGTCCGCTCAAAGATCGCCAAAGAGATAGCCTTGATCCCTGCCTGGTTGATCGACTGGCCTGCGGGAATGCCCGTTTCTTCTGCCAGCCCTACGACGAATGCATCGACGTCGGCAGGGTCCATCCGCAAGCCAAAGTTCTGAGGCGCAACTTGGGGATAAAGGGTCTGGAAAATGCCCTCTGCGATGACGGCCTGCCCAATCGGGTTGCCGTAGTCCCCGTAAACCCCAGCGATGGTGAAGTCGCGCCCTTCAAGAATGATCGTATCACCAACCCCAAAACCGCCGCGCCGTGCCAGTTGTTCATTGATGACTGCCGCCTCGCCAGAAAATGTTGCATCCCATGGCGCGTCGCTACGTTGCAAGAAGACCCAGAAGTCGCGGTAGGTGGCGTGATCACGGGCTCCAAAGACTTCGGTTGGTTGTCCCGCGACGGTGACGTCCGTGCTCTGAATTGGCAAAATAGCATCAACGCGCGGGGCCGCGTAGTCGATCAGGGCTGCGGTTTGGGTCGCATCATCGGTCCGCACGTAAAGCTCTGACGCGAGCCGTTGATCAAGAAAATCGGTGAAGGTCACCCGAAAGCTCGACACCATGGTCGATACACCCACGTTTGCCGCCATCGCCAGCAAAAGCGCCATCAGCGCCAAAGACAGACCGGGCAGTTGTTGGCGCGTGTCCGCCCAGAACCAACTGGCTCGCACCCCTTTGGCCGTTCGGGAGAAGACATACAGAATGCGGTCAAGCACGAGCGGCAACGCCATTGCCGCCCCGATCAGCAGGGACGCAAGCAGCGCAAATCCTCCCACCAATCCATCCGCAGTGCCCATCAAAAGCACGGACAAAGACAACAGGCCCAGCGCCAGCACAGCTTGCAATCGCGCACGGCGCCCTGCGGCCATGGCCAATGCGCGCGGTTGGGCCGCCGCCAGCAAGGGCATGCGCGCCAGTTGCATCAGCGCACCGCTTGCCGCGACTGCTGTTCCGCCCAGCGCGATGGCCAGCCCTGACAGCCACCACGACGGACGAAACGCCAGCGTTCCTGCAACATCCGCCCCATAGAGCCCACGTAGCGTCGCGGCCACATCAGGCAGCAAGAGCGCTGCAATGGCGTAACCCAAGGCAACGCCGATCAATCCGGCGAAAAGGGCAAAAAGCATCAACTCAAGCGCCATAACTCCAACCAACTGGCGTAAAGGCACGCCCAGCGCCCGCAGCGTCCGCACCACCGGTCTGCGTTGTTCGAAAGCAAGACCAATCGCGCCGTGGACGATAAAGATGCCCACCGCAAAGGACAGAAGCCCGAAAGCTGTGAGGTTGAGGTGAAAGCTATCCGTGAGCCGCCCGATATCGCTGCCACCTTGGGCTGTCTGACGGATCAGGTCGGGGGCGATGGTCGCGATATCGGCCCGTCCGATCGGTTGGGAAGGCAGAATGATCAGGCTGTCGATTTGCCCCTGTTTGCCCAAGAGCTGCTGTGCCACCCCGATGTCCGCAATGGCCGTATTGGGTGCAATATCCGCATCGATAATGGTCTCGACACCAGTCAGCGCTTTTGCCGTTTCGGCATTGGCAAAAACCACCGGATCACCGGCAACAAACCCTGTCAGCCCCTCACCTTGTGTTGGTGCAACGGGTCCCAGTCCGCCGGGTGCCGTGAGCGGCTCCACCCCGACAATCCGCACCCCGTCCAATCGCCCCTGCACAACGGGGCTGACCAACCATCCCGCGCGCCTGAGCGAGACATAATTCGCCTGATCAAAGGGCTGTCCATCACGGCTGACAAAGCGGTCGTATTGCCCTTCGCCCAAAGTCGCGGCGGCAGCATCGTAGCTTGCGCGCGCTTCGGCATTCACTGCTTGCACCCCTGACCAAAGCGCTGTTGCAAGCGCCAGCCCGGCCAGCAAAGAAAACAATTGCAGCGGGTTCCGCCACCAGTGAGACAAAAGCGCTGAAAGGAGCACCCGCGTCATGCAAGCTTGCCCGCCCGCAGATGCTGTTGCCGTCCCATCCGCCCCGCAATTGTTTGCGAGTGCGTCACCAACATCAGCCCTGCCCCGGATTCGGTGACAAGGTCTTGCATCAGGTCCATGACCGTGCCCGCAGTCTCTTCGTCAAGGTTGCCTGTTGGCTCATCAGCCAGAACCAGCTTGGGCTTCGCTGCAAGTGTGCGGGCGATCGCGACGCGCTGTTGCTGCCCCCCCGAGAGTTGTTCGGGATATTTGGATAGGTGATCGCCCAGCCCCATACGCGTCGCAAGTGTATCAGCCCATTCCTTGTCATAACGATCCGACAGGCGCGCCTGAAACCTGATGTTGTCGGCCACAGTCAGGCTGGGGATAAGGTTGAATTGCTGAAAGACCACCCCGACCGTTCCGCGACGCAGGCTCGCGCGGGCCGCGTCATCGGCTGCTGCAATATCTTGGCCGTCCAGATAGATTGCGCCGGAGTCTGGCACATCCAGACCGCCAATCAGATGCAAGAGGGTGCTTTTCCCACTGCCCGATTCACCAGTCAGCGCCATTGTTTCACCCGCATTCAATTGCAAATCGATGCCGCGCAAAACGGCAAAGGGGCCGTCGGCAGTGTCATAGGTTTTCTGGATATTCTGGACGTCAAGCAGCATACGATTTGAAGTAACACGCGCGCTTCAAAAGGAAATCCCCTAGCGCTTGATCAACCCGATTTCATTGCCCGCCGGATCAGTGACTACCAGACAGGTGACATAGCTATTGGATGTGTCCCAAAAGGTTTCGGCTCCGATTGCGTCAAAGGCCTTGGCCAGGACCCCGAGCCGCTGC
>CAYLMZ010000028.1:0-15175 GCA_964385035.1 uncultured Loktanella sp. | reverse complement strand
AAAGGTTTCGGCTCCGATTGCGTCAAAGGCCTTGGCCAGGACCCCGAGCCGCTGCCAAGTCCGCGTCATTTGGTGTCGTCACGTTTCGCTGGTATGGCCGGGTCTGAGACGGCACAGTCTGTCCAAAGCGAAAAGAGCGGAGTTTTCCCATGACTGACATCGTAATCCTTGGTGGCGCGCGCACGGCAATCGGAACCTTTGGTGGATCACTTGCCGGAACGCCCCCCATTACCCTTGGCACAGTGGCGGCCAAAGCCGCGCTTGAGCGTGCCGGCGTTGCGGGCGAGCAGGTTGGCCATGTTGCTTTTGGGCATGTGATCAACACCGAGCCCAAAGACATGTACCTCAGCCGCGTTGCTGCGATGGGTGCCGGCGTGCCGGACACCACCCCTGCGATGAATGTGAACCGGCTGTGCGGCTCCGGGGTGCAGGCGATTGTTTCGGTGACCCAGTCCTTGATGTTGGGCGATGCCGATTTCGGTCTGGCCGGTGGCGCCGAGAACATGAGCCGTTCGCCCTTTATCATTCCCGACCAACGCTGGGGAGCCAAGATGGGTGATATCCGCACACAGGATATGATGCTGGGTGCCCTCAACTGTCCGTTTGGCACCGGCCACATGGGTGTCACAGCTGAAAACGTGGCCTCTGAACACACGGTCACCCGTGCAGAGCAAGATGCCTTTGCGCTGCAGAGTCAGGAACGGGCCGCGGCGGCCATGGAGGCCGGTTACTTTGACAGTCAGATCGCACCTGTGCAGGTAAAAAAGCGCCGTGAGATGGTTGATTTTGCCCGCGATGAGCATCCCAAAGCCACGTCCCTTGAAACGTTGGCCGGGCTACGCCCTGTGTTCCAAGAAGACGGGTCAGTCACGGCGGGCAATGCCTCTGGCCTCAATGACGGGGCCGCCGCAATTGTTCTGGCCCGCGCGGAAGCGGCAGAAGCCGCAGGTCTGACGCCGAAGTTCCGCGTTTTGGGCTATGCCCATGCTGGCGTCCGCCCCGAGGTGATGGGGATCGGTCCTGTCCCTGCTGTCGCGAATCTGATGATGAAACTGAAGCTGAACGTTGACGACTTTGATGTCATCGAAAGCAACGAAGCCTTTGCAGCCCAAGCGCTGGCTGTCACCAAGGAGCTTGGCTTTGATCCGGCCCGCGTGAACCCCAACGGCGGTGCCATCGCCTTGGGCCATCCGGTTGGCGCAACGGGTGCCATCATCACGGTCAAGGCGATGTATGAGCTTGAGCGTATCGGCGGCAAGCGCGCGTTGATCACCATGTGCATTGGTGGCGGCCAAGGCATCGCTTTGGCGATTGAACGCCTGTAGCACTTGCTTGCAGCGGGGCTGCGACCCTCATATGACAGGGCCAGTCTCGTGCCGACCAAGGACTTTTCAGTGACCAACCGCCCGACCCTGCGCCATGTTGTTTTCTTTAGCGCCAAGGATAAGGCGGATATTCCACGGATCGTCGAAGGTCTGCAAATGCTGAGCGGCATCCCCGATGCGCAAAACTTTGAGGTCAGGCAGAACACACAAGCCGACAGCTTGTCCTCGGAAGTCGATGTGGTGGTCTATGCGGAATTTGAAAGTGCCGACGCGCTTGCAGCCTACAAGGCCCATCCGCTTTATGAAGCGTCTATCAAAGCGGTCCGGCCCTTGCGTGACATGCGTGTCGCGGCTGATTTCTAGAACCCGACCAGTTTTTTCATCTCTGTGACCGCAGCGACGACGCTCATGGCTGCAAGGGCTGAGCTTTTGGGATTGTCAGGCAGGCCCTGCCCCGCGATCTGAAACTGCAAATAACCAAAGTCACCTGTTGCTGTGATTTCATGGATGTTTTCCGTCACGGTGGGATCAGCGATCAGTTGAACTTCCGTCGCCTCCCATCCGACCCCGGACAAAGCGACAGCTGCCGCGACATTGGCGTTTTTGGGGTAAGCGAGCGCCGCAGCACGGGCCGTGCCCTGAAAGTGGACCAAAGGTTCTTTCAGTTTGTCCAGATCGGTCTGGTTCTCGGCAGGTGACCCGTACCAACCTTTGGGCGGCTTGCGGCCTTTGTAGGTCACCGTTGACAGCGTGCCCCCCGCAGCGCTGCGGAGCGCATCCAGCCCACCAATGGCGCCGCTCGCCAGATGAAGCCGCGCGCCACCTTTGGCTGCTGCTTCTTTCAGACGCGCTTCGAGTGCTTCATCCGCAAGCGCACCAAGCGAGACGGTCAGAACATCAATACCCATCGCCAAGGCTTGCGGCCCGAATGTGGCAAGAGCGCTATGCCCGCCGCAGTCGATGATCAGATCGGGTGTCACAGGCAGGCCTGACAGATCCGACAGTTTGGGCGGCGTCGCTTTACTGTCCTCTTTGCCCGCACGCACGATTTGAGCGACTTCAGTCACGCCCTTGTCTGCCAGCTTTGTGCGCACATAGGTCCCAATCGCGCCCGCACCGATGATCGCAACCTTCATCGCCTCAACTCGGGTAGTCGCGCACAAAGACCCATTTGTCACCTTCGGAAAGGTCAGGTTCATAGGCATAGCCGCCGGTGTTGAAGGCTTTGATCCCCTCGGCCTCGGTCACGCGATTTTCGACAATGAAGCGCGCCATGGCCCCGCGTGCCCGTTTGGCAAAGAAGCTGACGATGCGCGGCTTGTCTTCCTTGATCTCCATGAAGACCGGGGTAATCACCCGGAGTTTCAGCGCCTTGCGGTCAGCCGCGCCAAAGTATTCCTGACTGGCGCAGTTGATCAGCGTATCGGTGTTCACGGCCTCGGCTTGCGTGTTGAGCGCCTTGGCGATCGTATCGCCCCAGTAATCATAAAGCGATTTTCCACGGCGGGTTTTCAGGCGGCTGCCCATTTCCAACCGGTAGGGCTGGATTGCGTCGAGCGGACGCAAAAGCCCGTAGAGGCCGGACAAAATACGCAAGTGATCCTGCGCCCATGACAGATCGTCCTCGGACAGGGTTTTCGCTTCCAACCCCTGATAGGTGTCACCGTTAAAGGCCAGTGCAGCAGGTTTGGTAGCATCCGCGGCGGGCTCTGCCGCGAAGGCTTTGAACCGGTCACGATTGAGCCGCGCCAGATCATCAGAGATGCCCATCAGCCCCTTGAGGTCGCCCAAGGTCAGGTTCCGCGCGGTCTTGGACAGCCGCACGGCATCTTCCTGAAAGTCCGGTTGAGTCGCAGGGATATCCACGGGCGACATATCAAGCGATTTCGCAGGTGACACAACAACGAGCATCTGGGGTCCTCTTTTGGGTTGCAACTCGATGTAACATGCTGGCCGGACTTGACCAGCCCTCTGGCCTATGTGCGTGCCGGGTTCTATGTCTTGGGCAATGCACGTGGGAGGACATGATGAAACTTTGCCGGATCAGAACTGCCGATGGGACCAAGCCAGCGGTCCGCGATGCCCAAGGGGTGCCGCGCGACCTATCATCAGTCATACCCGATCTCACCGCAGCGCAGATCACGCCCGAAGGCTTGGCAAAGCTGGCGGACGTGGACCTGTCCGGCCTGCCCGCAATTTCAGGTGACTATGCGCCCTTTATCGCAGACATGGGCCGTGTTTTTTGCATCGGCTTGAATTTCTATGACCATGCCGAAGAGATGGGGATGCCAATCCCTGAAAATCCGATCCTGTTCATGAAGGCCTGCGATGTCACGGGCGCAAACGATTCGATTGTGATCCCCAAAGGATCAACCAAGACCGATTGGGAGGTCGAGTTGGGAGTCATGATCGGCACCCAAGCCTTGCACGTCGAAGAGGCCGACGCCTTGGATCACATCGCGGGCTATTTTGTGGCCAATGATGTCTCCGAACGCGCGTTCCAGATGGAACTGGGCGGCCAGTGGGTCAAAGGCAAGAGTGCGGACAGTTTTGCCCCTGTTGGCCCTTACCTTGTGACCAAGGAAGAGGTCGCAGACCCACAAGACCTTACCATGACACTCAAGGTCAATGATCAGGTCATGCAGTCTGGCTCAACCGCCACAATGATATTCAATGTGCCGCAGATCATCGCACATGTCAGTCGCTTCCTGACACTCCGGCCGGGGGACATCATCCTCACGGGCACGCCACCCGGTGTGGGTAGTGGCCAAAAACCGCCGCGCTATTTGCGCGCGGGCGATAGCGTCACCGCAGAGATCGCAGGTCTTGGACAGATGCGTCAGGACGTCGTCGCGTTCAGTTGAGCTGGACCTGCAAAGGGTATTGACCATCTTCGAACGGACCGAACAGGTCATCCACATCGGGATGGTCAACAGGCTCGCCCGAGTAGTCAGCAACGAGATTCTGTTCGGACACATAGGCCACGTAGAAGCTCTGCTCATTCTCGGCCAGCAGATGATAGAACGGCTGATCTTTGCTGGGTCGGCTGTCCTCAGGAATGGCGTTGTACCATTCGTCAGTATTGGCAAACATCGCATCGACGTCAAAAATCACCCCCCGGAAGGGATGCTTCCGATGGCGGACCACTTGGCCCAAGTGATATTTCGCGCGTGTTTTCAGCATTTCTTTCATCTCACGCCTTATATATGTCTGCTGCAGGTGCAAAGTCCACGGGTTTGCCCGTCAATTGAAGGAAACAGTTTGTGAACCTGGCTTTGACAGTCCTGAACATTACCGCGCCCGTTTTCCTGCTGGCTGCCGTGGGTTTTGTCTGGGTGAAGATGGGGTTTGAGTATCGGGTGGAGTTCGTGACCCGCATGGCGATGACCCTATCGGTGCCTTGTTTGATCTTTGTGGCTCTGATGCGGACAGAGATCGCACCAGAGGCCTTGGCCGCGCTCTCGCTGGCCTCTTTTGTGGCCTACGGTTTGGTTCTGGTGGGGACCTTCGCAGTCGTCAAAGTCGCACGGCTTGAGACAAGGACGTATCTTGCCCCTTTGATTTTCGGGAACACTGGCAACCTCGGCTTGCCATTGGCGCTTTTTGCCTTTGGCGATGTTGGCCTTGGCTATGCTGTCGTCGTTTTTGCCGTGATGGCGATCTTATCGTTCACCATCGGGATCTGGATGGTGGCCGGCGCAGGGTCGTTCAAGAAGGTCGTCTCGGAGCCTTTGGTTGCGGCAACTTTGCTGGGGGCGTTGTTCCTTTGGCAAGGTTGGGAAACGCCCGCGTTTTTGACCAATGCCATCGACCTGATTGGTCAGATGGCGATCCCGATGATGCTGATTACGCTGGGCGTCGCTGTGGCGCGGCTTGAGACGAAGGCCATGTCGCGCGCTGTCGTGCTGTCTGTGATCAAACTTGTGATCTGCGCAGGTGCCGGTTGGGCCGCAGCGGTATGGTTCGGGCTTGATCCCATTGCAGCAGGCGTTTTGATCGTGCAGGTGGCGACGCCTGTGGCTGTCACCTCTTATTTGATCGCCGAAAAATACGGGGCAGATTCACAGCCTGTAGCCGGTCTGGTCGTTGCATCGACTCTGCTTTCGGTTATCGCCCTCCCGCTCATTCTTGCATTTGTGATCTGACCTGAGGGTCTTTGCCATTCCCAGAACACATTTGTCGCGCTATGTTTTGAAAAACAAAGAAAGCGAGAGGCAGATGAGCAGTATCTTTCGCGCAACGGCATGTGTGGTGTTGCTGGCAAGTTGTGGCGGCAGCGGAACGGGATATAACTCGGCTCCGCGCAACCTAGATGACGCCTGTAGCATCGTGTCCGAGCGCCCATCCTATTTACGTGCATTCCGTGCCGCTGAACGTGACTATGGCGTTCCCGTCGCATCCATGATGGCGATCATCTATCAAGAGAGCAAATTTATCGGCGATAACCGCACCCCGCATCGCTATGCTCTGGGTGTGATCCCTGTGGGTCGCCAGTCATCTGCCTTTGGTTATAGTCAGGCTCTGGACGGGACTTGGGAAGAGTATCAGCGCCTTGAAGGTGGCTATAGTGCCCGGCGCGACAACATCTTTGACGCAGCAGATTTCATGGGCTGGTACATGGAGCAGACCGTCGAAGAAACCGGCGTGCCGATTACTGACACACGCAACCAGTACCTTGCCTATCATGATGGGCGGACAGGGTTTCTGCGCGGGACATGGCGGTCAAAAAGCTGGTTAGTGCGCATTGCAGGCGAGGTTGAGGCGCGGGCCATCATGTACGACCAACAACTCCGCGCCTGTCGCCGGATTTGATGTGATCAGGGCGGACCGGTTGGGCCGCCCTTATTCATTTGCGTCAGTTGCCTCGGTTGCGTGTTTCAGCTTGAATGTTGAACAGCACATCACGGATTGACCCACCAGAGATCAGGTCGTTCAGGATCACCGTCGTCTGCGTGCCAAACTCGTCTGTCACGATCCACTGACGCAATTCAACAGGGGCGGCGGTGAACACCATCTGGATGTTGCCGTATTGCGGATTGTCAGGGTCTTGCGCGGTGACCGTGGTCGTCACGCCGTCTGAGACGACATTCGTGACCATGTCCTCCGCCTGCAAATTCACGTTCTCGCGCAGGATGATGCTGAGCGGCGTAAAGCGCAGTTGATACCGCTCTGGACCAGTATTCGATCGCGGATCAAAGACGGCCAACTGCCCGCCGCCCGCAAGCACCAGCGTGTCATCAGGTGTGTTGTATTCGAACCGGATGCGGCCCGGGCGCTTGATATAGATTTGCCCGGTCGAAAGCGTCCCATCCGCATTGATCTGCGTAAAGCCGCCCTGCGCTGTTTTCAGGTCATTAAGATAGTCAGAGATTTGCCCGAGCGACAATTGCTGCGCTGATACGGCGCCCGCAAAGAGAGTCATTGCGAGGGCTACGAGGATAGAGAGGATGCGATTGGTCATGTGGTCTACCTATGGCTTTGCGTGCCGGTTTGCACGTCTTGGTACGCATTCACAACAGCATGTGATCAGTCGCTAAGCGATATCAGCGGCATTGCTAGGCGATAGCTTGCCCAGACGCAAAAGAAATGCCGCCACGAGAGACCCGCAGCGGCAACATTTCACAAACGAAAGATTTGGTTTAACGGATCCAGATTTCGACCCGTGTTGCCTCACCCTCTGAGACCTGACTGTCAACGCAAGTGGTCTTTGCGACATCGCCGAACCCGAAGCTGGACAGGGTCAGCCCGGCACTTGAAACCAGATCGCTGGCCGAGGCCTGGAACGCAGATTGCATTGCAGATGCCGCGGCCGCGGAAAGCTCGATCGCAGCGGCTGTCCCTGCGTCACTTTCACCAATTCCGACAAAGATGACTTCGCGACCCGCATTGGCAGGCTGAGACAGATACTCGACCAAATCCACCATCATCGCGCGGTTCCAAGCCGCTTCTGGACCGCTGACCGCACCGCCATGCAAGGTTGTCGACAAGCGCGTGGCACCAAAGAGGGACTGGAACATCGCAGCAGCGGCGTTGCGCTGGTTGTCATCGACTTCTGCGTTGAGCAAACCACTGAGCCGCGCACTGTTAATTCCGGCGTCCTGCGCGGTTGCGCTATAGTCGAGCATCCCAAGAGAAGCACCAACCTGCTGACCGGCATCTGACGCGGCAGCGTCAAAGAAAGCAGTCACAGCCCCACTTGCAGCCCCGCCGTAGCTGGCCATGACGGGGCGGACGAGTGGGTAATCGCCTGACAGGATATTGAAAGGTGTTGGGGCAACGGCTTGTCCACAGTTCCCCGAAACAGGAATGGTCAGGGCATCATTGGCATTGGCCGACGTCACGATACTGATACTGCCCGGAAACTGGTTCACAGATGCCGTTATCCCGGCCTCATCCCCCATAGCAAGCACGCCTGACGAAACCGTCAGACCTGCTGGTTCCATCAAGACGGCGTTCATTTCGCGGTAGATCGGAGAATTGTCGGGCAAACGCAGCGCGAGGACAGCAAGGTTGGCGCCACCAATCTCGGACCAATTTGTGACCTCACCTGCGAAGACCCGTGCCAAATCATTCATCGAAATACGATCAAGCCCTGCATTTGGCGCGATCTGGACGCTAAAGCCATTCAACCCAATCAATTGATGGGTCATTCCGGCTGATGCGCTTGCCCAGCCTGCGGGAGCCGCAAATGCAGATGGCTGCGCACCTTCGAGAGCGACGGCGCCTATTGTCACGTCAGCATCTGCACTGTTTGACAGCACAAGGTTTGAGCCGTCGTTCAAGACAACATTCGAGCCGCTGACCTGCGCGCCGGATACACCCGCCAGAGAGGTCACGAAGGCACTAAATGCAGGGGAATCGAACGCAACAGACAGGTCACCTTGCAACGGTGCGGGAGCAGTCGTTGTTTCGGCGACCCTGTTTGCCTCAACCCCGCCGAGGGCATCAGCGGTCAGTCCGAAATCGTTGCTGGCCAGAACCTCGAGGCATCCGGCACCATAGCAAATGACTTCTGATGCAGGGACGCTGACGGTGCCCACCGTCGTCTCGACGCGCAACATGACTCCGTTGAAGCCAACGATCTCGCCTTCAACGCTAATGAACTCGTCTGGTGATCTGAGATCAACTTGTTGCGCCAGCAGCGCTCCGGGCGCGGCGGCACACAAAAGGGTAGCGGCTATTTTTTTCATCATTCTCTTGGTCGCTCCAGCAATCGATGACTGCAAATGGTCTTTGGTTCGAATCGAATAGATCACCGAAAGCTGGCAAAACTTGGATGATCTTTCGCTTTCAAGGGGAACTGTGGCCTGACGGGCAAC
Source organism: uncultured Loktanella sp. (assembly GCA_964385035.1). Lineage (GTDB taxonomy): Bacteria > Pseudomonadota > Alphaproteobacteria > Rhodobacterales > Rhodobacteraceae > Yoonia. Next base: position 6,531 of record CAYLMZ010000028.1, on the reverse strand, counting down.
AATCCGGTTTTCCTTGTTTTATTGGCGAAAACACGCCTACCGCTTACACTTTCGGTCTGTCCGCCTAATTTCTGCCGTAATCAAGCAGCCGCTGGCACAATATTGACGCATGGGCAGTAAAGCCCATTGCGATACCCCTTATTTCAGGGCCGGTATGTCATCTGATACGCCTTTTGCAGATCTTTCCAACCCCAGAAAATCAAACAGTTTCGGATCAAGCAAGTGGGAAGGCCGCGCATTCATCAACGCACGAAACATCACCTGACGCCGCCCGGGGCTGTTCTTCTCCCAGCCATCAAGAATTTGTTTGACCTGCTGGCGCTGCAATCCGTCCTGAGAGCCGCACAAATCACATGGGATGATCGGGTAGTTCATCGCATTAGCGAATTTTTCGCAGTCAGCTTCGGCAACATGGGCCAAAGGACGATAGACAAAAAGGTCGCCTTCTTCGTTCAGAAGTTTTGGCGGCATCGTCGCCAACCGGCCACCGTGAAAGAGGTTCATAAAAAAGGTCTCGAGGATATCATCGCGGTGGTGTCCCAGAACGACCGCAGAACACCCCTCCTCACGTGCAATCCGGTAGAGGTTACCGCGCCGCAGCCGCGAACAAAGCGCGCAAAATGTCCGGCCCTGTGGCACCTTATCGACAACGATTGAGTAGGTGTCCTGATACTCGATCCTGTGCGACACGCCCATGCGTTCAAGAAATTCAGGCAAGACAGTCGCCGGAAAGCCCGGTTGTCCTTGATCAAGGTTGCATGCCAGCAGATCCACAGGCAAGAGGCCGCGCCATTTCAATTCATGAAGAACGGCAAGCAAGGTGTAGCTGTCCTTTCCACCAGACAGACACACAAGCCAACGCGCGTCGCGTTCGATCATCCCGTATTGGTCAATCGCTTCGCGCGCATAGCGCACGATCCGCTTGCGCAGTTTCTTGAACTCTGTCGTGGTCGGCGCGCCCTCAAAGAGCGGGTGGATTTCTGTTTCATCAAGCATAGGCGCGATATGCCAGAACGTAGGCCACCTGCCTAGAGGCATCCGTTCACTGCCACCGGACGTAATAAGAACCAAAGATAGGAGTTTCTGATGCGCTTTTTGATCCTTGCCGCCTTTGCGCTGCTGGCTGCATGCACTGGTAAACCTTCGTTTGATGATCCCGTGCTCAGTGACCGCAAGCTTAACCTGGAAGAATTCTTTGACGGCGAACTGGTCGCCTATGGGCAATTCCAGGATGTGTTGGGCACAGTCCGCCGCAGCTTCGTCGTTGAGATCAACGGGGATTGGGACGGAGAGCGGCTCAGGCTGGTGGAGGATTTCATTTATGAGGATGGCTCAACCGAGCAACGGATCTGGACCTTGGTCAAAACCGGTGAGGATAGCTGGACAGGCACAGCCCCCGGCGTGATTGGTGAGGCGACCGGCATTGAGGACGGCGACCGGTTCAATTGGGTCTATGAAATCGACCTGCCTATCCCATCCGCAACAGGAGAAACAGAAACACTCCGCGTCAGCTTTGATGATTGGATGTGGCTTCTGAGCGATGACCGGCTCTTGAACCTCGCCTATGTTAAGCGTTTCGGGCTGGATATCGGCGTGGTGACGATTTCCTTTGAAAAGTTGTAGCGTGATCCTACTGATGGAACGGTCATAGCGCTGGGGCCAATACTTCAGTTCTGTTCCATCGCATCTTCCCAACTGGCCAAGAATGCGCGGCGCGTCAGGGGGTCAAGGTGGACCATCAAGGCTGGCCCCAGCCTGATCGGCCCAAATATGGATGATCCGCCTTCTGACGCTGGCTGTAACGGCGGGAAAACCCAAGGCTCTTGCCCGTCCAAACCCGCGATGATGAGTGCATCCAGCAATTGTCCTGCGGCACTGACGTTATCGGCTGTCTGTGGGATGAGCGCGGTGCGAAGCATCACATTCCCGAAGTCCTCAAGCTCAAGTATTTGCATCTGATCCGCATCCGCATCTGCCAGACGCCGCGCCGCGTAACTGCCAAGCACATTATAGGCAATCGCCAGATCACCACTGACAACATCGTCGATCATCTGGGCCGAACAACAATATAACCTAGGTTTCAAACGTCCGATGATCTCTGACAGGCGCCAGAAAACGTCCGAATTTCGCGCCTCTTGTGTGGCAAAAAGATAGCCAAGACCACTGGTTCTGACGTCATAGGTGCCGACCGCCCCGGCAAATCGGTCAGGATTGTCGCGCAGGATTGAAATCAGTTCTTGGCGGGTGCGGGGAAGCTCAAGCCCCTCAAAACGCTGACGTGATATGACGGTGACAGCAGGCTCCGCGGTAAAGGCAAAAACCAGCGACCGCCACTGAGCCCAATCGGGCAATTCCTCTGTGATGTCGGATGCATAGATTTGGGCAAAACCGTCGTTTGCAAGCTGGAACTGAAGGTCCATGGCGGACGACAGAACTAAGTCATATCTTACACCTTGCAGAATTGCACGGTGGACGTTGGCACTGGACGCTACCGTGTAGTCGATACCGACACCCGGCTGACTTGCTTGAAACCGCAAGATGAAGGGTTCGAATACATCAAGATCAGCCGTGGACAGCACCTTAACGATGGTGTCCCCGGAACCAGGGTAGATCTTTCGGTCCTCGATCTCGAATGCCCCGGCGGCAACTGGTATGAACAACAAGATCAGCCTTGCGGCAAAATCAATGAAACGCATGCGCCCACTCCCGTCGAATTCTGTTCCAGCTTAATCGCCCCACCATGCGCAACGAGCACCTCGCTTGCGATTGTGAGCCCAAGGCCGGACCCCACGATGCCTTTGATATTTTCGCCTCTGCGAAAACGCTTCGTCAATTGATCTGTCGCCTGATTGTCAAAGCCAGGCCCTTGATCGCAGACGCGAACGGTCGTCGACAGTCCATTGCAGCCCACAATTACTGAAATCGATGTTTCATCCGGGGAGTATTTGATCGCGTTGTCCAGAACATTTCTCAGGGCACTTTCTACAAGCACCTTATCCCCACGGATCGGGGCAGGTTGGGCATCCAGCCTCACGTCGATATCCTTCAACCCCGCCGTGGCACGCAGTGCGTCCACCACGGTCGCCGCTAATTCCGCAAGGTCGATTTCATCCTGTGCCAAGTCTTCTGATCGGTATGCAACAGTCGCATGATCCAAGAGTTGACCTGCCGAGCGAGAGCTTTCATCGACGGCACGGATCATTTGTCTTAGCCTTTGCTTGTCCTCGGGTGCCTCTGCACCATGAAGCGCCACCTCTGCCTGTGCCCGCACAGTCGCAAGGGGTGTACGGACACGATGTGCCGCCTCTGCGATGAATTCCTCAGATCTGCGCAAAGACCCCGCCAAGCGTTCCATAAGATTGTTGAGCGACCCCATAAGAGGGGTCAGTTCACTGGGTGCTGCGCGCCGGAGCGGGCGCAAATCGGTTGGGCCACGACGCGCAACGGCTTTTGCAAGTTCATTGAGAGGGCGCAGCGATACCTGCGCCACAAATGCAGTGAGCGCCACAGCTAACACAAAGAACGCCACCGAGAGCGCCGCCGCCGTCTGCGACAGATCACCGGCGATTGTCCCGATCCCGTTGCGCGTCTGTGCAAGTGAAACAGTCACGGGAACGGCCTCGGCACCGGCCAGGACAGTGCGCGTCATGCGCACCATTCGCAGTGGAACGCCACGGTACTCAACCGTCTCGAACCGGACCTCGCCTGCGCGCGGTGGCATGCTGTCCATGGTCAGGTCCGGGTACCCCGTCAAAGTTTGGCCTGCCGTCTCGATCTGGTAAAAGACGCGATCCTCGCTCACTGCACCCAGCATAGCAAAGGCAGCATATGGCAACTCCAGGCGCACTTCGCCACCCTCGCTGCGCAGGGTTTCAGCAATGATTGTCGCGGAGGCCGCAAGGATATTGTCCTGCGTCCGCTCTGCCGCTTGCCGCGCAAAACTCGAGACCATTGACCACGACACGATCGACAGGAGTGCCGCCACAAGCGCCAGCAACAGCGTCATGCGACGCCCGATAGAACCTGCGGTCTTCACGTTACGTCAATTCGATAGCCGAGGCCGCGCACCGTTTCGATCCGCACACCTGTTTCCGCAAGCTTCTTGCGCAGGCGGCCCACATAGACCTCAATCGCGTTTTCGGTCACGTCACTGTCGTAAGAAAACAGGCGATCCATCAACTGCGCTTTTGACAATATCTGGCCAGGTCTGCGGGCAAAGACTTCGAGCAAACGTAGCTCGCGGTTTCGGAATTCGATGGTCGTATCTTCTTTGCGCAATTGCCCGGAGGTCAGGTCGAATACAGCACTTCCCAGCTTGATTTCGTTGCGGGCCGCCCCGCCACGCCGGCGCAGGACCGCACGGCATCGCGCCTCGAGTTCTGCAAAGTCGAAAGGTTTGGTAATGTAGTCGTCGGCCCCTTGATCCAGCGCCCCCACCCGATCACTGACTTGGCTGCGCGCCGTCAGCATGATGACCGGCGTTGCGATGCGATCCCTGCTGCGCGCGAGGAAATCCCTTCCGTCGCCATCAGGCAGCATTACATCCAACAGGATGAGGTCATAGTCAGCGGTATCAAGACAGGCCGAAGCAGTTGCAAGATCCGCAGCATGATCCACCGCATGCCCATCCATTGTGAGCCGCTGGACCACGGCCTCGGCCAATTCCACGTTATCTTCGACAAGCAAGTAGCGCATTTTTTCTATTCATAACAATGGTTCAGCGAACAGCCCGAAGAATTGACCCGCGATGTCAGGCCCGTGTCAGCTTGCTGTGTTGGACTTCATTCATGGGCAGCGGAGGGCTGCCTGTCAAATGGGAGGATTTCACATGAGCACCTTTGGGTGGACTCGTCGCACCGTCATGGCTGCGGCAACAGCAACATTCGCACTCGGCAGCATGGCGCACGCAGGTGGCCATCAGGTTCTGGACGAAGTGCACTTCTTGATCCCGGGCGGCGCAGGCGGCGGCTGGGACGGCACAGCGCGCGGCACAGGCGAGGCGCTGACAGAATCCGGTCTGGTGGGTTCGGCGTCCTATGAAAACATGTCCGGTGGCGGTGGCGGTGTCGCAATCGCGCACCTGATCGAAAACGCTGACTCGCTTGGTAACACGATGATGGTGAACTCCACCCCGATCGTGATCCGTTCGCTCACAGGCGTGTTCCCGCAAAGCTTCCGTGACCTGACATTGGTCGCAGGCACAATCGGTGACTATGCGGCTTTGGTCGTGAATGCCGACAGCGAGATCGACAACATGGAAGAACTGCTGGCAGCCTACCGTGAAGACGGCATGGGCTTTGCAATCGGTGGCGGCTCGGTTCCGGGCGGTATGGACCATTTGGTAGCTGCGATGGCGATGCAGGCCGCGGGCGAAGATCCCACCGCCTTCAACTACATCCCCTACGATGCGGGTGGTGCGGCGATGGCGGGCCTTTTGTCCGGCGAGATTCAAGCGCTTTCGACCGGCTTCTCTGAGGCGGTTGCACTGGCACAGCAAGGTGAAGTCAAAATCCTTGGTGTGACAGCACCTGAGCGCGTGGACGCATTTGCCGATGCGCCGACCATGATGGAACAGGGTCTGGACACCACATTCGTGAACTGGCGCGGGTTCTTTGCAGCCCCCGGCATCTCGGACGAGCAACTGGGCAAGTTCCAGGACGCTCTGATGAAGATGTATGACACGCCTGAGTGGGAAGAAGTGCGCGCCCGCAATGGCTGGGTGAACATCCACAACAACGGTGATGAGTTCCGCGCCTTCCTTGAGGATCAGGAACAGGTCATCGGTGATCTGATGAAGACGCTGGGCTTCCTGTAAGCGCCACGCACAACCTGCCGCTCCGCCATGGCGCGGGGCGGCACCACATATATCTGTTTGGGGAGGACAGATCATGGCACTGGATCGCTGGATCGCGCTGATTTTCGTGACATTCTGCTGCATTTACGGTTATGCCGCATTCTTCACGATGGATCAGCTTCTACCACCGTTTATGCAACGCAATCCGGTGTGGCCTTCGACTTTTCCCAAGGTTCTGGCTGTTTTGGGGATCATCGTCGGTCTGATTGTTCTGTTCGGCATCGAAAAGGCGGACGAAACCTCCAAAGAGCCAAGTCCGACTGACATCAACTACCGCAATCTCCGTGAATACAAAGTGGGACAGGCGCTGATGCTGCTGGGGCTGATGGTGTTTTATGCGCTGATGCTACGCCCTGCCGGGTTCCTGATTTCGACAACCGTGTTCCTTGTTGCGGGCAGCGCCATTCTGGGTGAGCGCAAGTTCCACATCATGATCCCTGTGGGTGCCATTGCCACGCTTTTTGTCTGGTATCTGGTCCAAGAGGTGCTTGGCATTTTCCTGCGCCCATTTCCTTTCTTCATGGGAGCATAGGTCATGCTTGAAGGTATCCTGATCGGCCTGCAGGCCGCATTCTCTGTTCAGAACATCTTGATGGTCGTGGCTGGTTGCCTGATCGGTACATTCATCGGCATGTTGCCGGGGCTGGGACCGATGTCGATCATCGCAATCATGATCC
>CAYLMZ010000027.1:0-25609 GCA_964385035.1 uncultured Loktanella sp. | reverse complement strand
CCGCCCTAAAGAACCACAAGTGGACCAACATCAAAGAACAGGTGGACATGATCGAGATGCCGTCTGGCAATCGTCTGATCCTGTTGTCTGAGGGTCGTTTGCTGAACCTTGGTAACGCGACGGGTCACCCGTCTTTCGTTATGTCTGCTTCCTTTACCAATCAGGTGCTCGCGCAGATGGAGCTATGGAACAATGGCGATGCCTATGAAATTGGTGTCCACATCCTGCCCAAGCATCTGGATGAAAAGGTAGCGCGACTGCACCTCAAGCGGATTGGCGTGAAACTGACTGAGCTCAAGAAAGAGCAGGCGGACTATATCGGCGTCACTGTCGAAGGCCCGTTCAAGCCAGAGCACTACCGCTACTAAACGCTGATGCGGCACGGCTTGCGTCAACAAAAGGCGGAACGTGCCGCGCAACGGGCGGAGAAGAAAAGATCGCGCAGCCTTGCCGTCATTAGCGGTTTGGCTGCGTTTTCATTTGCAGCGCTCTTGGCCTACAGCGGCTATTTGCTGTTTGCGCATCCGGCGACACCGCTGCCGCGGGCGTGGAACCCGCTTCAGCCATTGGTGGTCAGTGATCCTGTCACACCAATCACGGGATGGAAGCTAGACCGGACAGCATCTGATCCGATGGCCTGTGCTGTTGCGCTGGGCGATGCGGCGCGTTTTGATCCTGCGCCCGCAAAGCAGGACTCTGATCAGTGTTTCATTGCTGATCCGGTGTCTCTCTCGGCATTGGGAGAAGCGCGGATTGATCCGCTCGAAACCCGATGCGCAACCGCCTTACGCATGGCCATGTGGACAGAACACAGCGTTCAACCCGCTGCTGGCGCGCGTTTCGGTCAGTCTGTCGCCCGGATTGGGCAGATCGGTAGCTATAATTGCCGCCGGATGCGGACAAGCGCGGGCACCTCCACGCGGATGAGCACCCATGCCACAGCGGATGCGGTCGATATCACAGGGTTTACTCTGTCAGATGGGACGCGGATCAGACTTTTGGCTGATTGGGATGGGGCCGATCAGACCGCTGCCTTTCTCAGGGATGTGCGCGATGGCGCGTGCGACTGGTTTGGCCTTACACTTTCGCCCGATTTCAACCGCTTGCATGTGGATCATTTTCACCTGCAAAACTCAGGTTGGGGCGGATGCAGGTAAGGCGCGGTCATTGACCGCGCCCACTGGCTTTAGAAGTTGAAGGCAAACCGCGCTTTGAAGGTCGTGACCTCAACATCAAGGTTGGTATCGTTGTAATTGTCGAACTGGTGCTGAAGGATTTCTCCACCGACCGTCATCGCGTCCGAAATCGGGAAGTCGTAGCCAGCCCCGAAGAATGACCCGTTGTCGTCGCCCAATTCGGGCGATGTTGCCCAGACGGCACCAGCTGTTCCGTAAAGTAAGCCGCCTCCGACATCAGCGCCGACGCGGCCCTTCAGGCGTGTGGTCGAGTCAACTTCGGCCGTGCCGTTCCCAATGTCGTAGTTGGTCCCATCGTAGTCGACCTCGACCCCGTAGACGATGCCACCGTTGTCATAGTTGTAACCGACAAAGCCACCAAAGGATGGGCCGTCCCCGGTAAGTGTCCCATCATTGACGTCAATGTCTGAGATACCGGCCTGGACACCTGCGTAGATACCGCTCCAGTCTTGGGCGCTGACAATTGCTGGGGCTGCGGTCAGGAGTGTGGCAAGTGTGATTTGAGTGAGTTTCATGTTCCAAAAGTCCCTGTGTTGTGAGTGAACCATCTGGTTACGGGATAGAACTGACGGCAGATCCACACGGGCCTGACACAGTGGCGTGAGACAAAAGTGACTGACCCATTATGGCGCACGCACGTAGTGCAAGGGGGATTATTGCCGGTCATTCCCCTTTTCCCTTTACGGATTATGCGTAGGCATTTTAACGTGACGACGTTGCTGCCATGCAGGCAGCCCAGACAGACAACAATTGATAACAGTGGGGACGAATTTATGGGTAAAAGAGATGATTTGATCGCGAAGTATGCGGATGATCTCAAGAACAAGTGTGGGATGTCGCCTGACATGGACCTTTTGACGAAGGTGACCATTGGCTGTGGTCCTGCGATCTACAACGCAGATGCCTCTACGGTTGCTGGCAGCCAGGCGGGTGAGCTTGAGACCGTCAAGAATAACTTCCTGATCAAGAAGCTGGGTCTGTCCGACAGCCCAGAGCTTGATAGCGCGATCGCCTCAGTCCTCGACACCTATGGCCAGTCCGAGCGCAACAAGTATCGCGCAGTGGTCTACTACATGCTGACCAAGCATTTCGGCAAAGAGTCAGTTTACGGCTAATATCGGCACCCGATTATTGAGGCGCCCGCCAGTTTGGCGGGCGTTTTGGTTTTGATTAAAGGTCTAAGGACTTGGTGCTTGGTGAAAGACGCCCAGAGGCTCTATACGATATTCAGGACCAGGATGGTCCGAACCAAGATACAAAACGTGCAGTGGGTACCGCGCGTGGGGTGAAAAGGGTTCGGGCTGGGGCGCGGACCCTTTTCTTTTCTACATCACTGTCAGAACGATGCCGATGATTGTTGCTGCGGCTGTTGCATAGCCACCGTCAATGATGGCGAGTTTCCATGGTCGGTTGGAGTATCCGGTGTTGATGAAAATCCATGGTGTGATGAAGAACAATCCAACCCCAAGCCCGGACATCAGACCCTTGCCGACCGTTTCGATCCCAGACAAGGCAAAGGTATGGCGCATCATACCGGCGACCATGATGATGCAGATAAATGAGACGATGTAGGGCACCGGATTGCTTGAGTTGACGGGTTGCCCGTCCGGTCCGACTGCGATCCCCGCAGCCTCCATCCACGGCTTTGACAGCACCATATAATAGACGGCCCCAAACGCGAAGGCCGCTGCGGCGGCCACCAATACTGACAAAAGACCCATCAAACTCTCCCCTGTTATTGGAGCGAGTATGACCACCAATCGCGATTGAGGCTAGGGTGAGGTTTCGCCGAGCTCGCAGATGATTTGCCATTCGGTCTGTGTGACCGGCTGCACAGACAGACGCGAATTCTTGACCAACACCATATCTGCCAGACGCGGATCGGCTTTGATCGCCTCGAGGCTGACGGGCTTGGCCAAGCGCCGCACGGCGCGGATATCAACGCATTCCCAACGTGGATCGTCGGTTGTAGTGTCCGGGTGAGCCTCTGCGCAGACCTCGACAATGCCGACGATCTCAAGGCCTGAGCGCGAGTGGTAAAAGAAACCCTTCTCGCCCAGCTTCATCGCACGCATGTTGTTGCGGGCTTGGTAATTGCGCACACCGTCCCATTGCTCGCCTGCTTCACCTTTGGCGACTTGGGCGTCCCAGCCCCAGACATCGGGTTCTGATTTGAACAACCAATAGGCCATCAGCCAATGACTTTCTTCCAGGCACGCAGGGTCACATCGGCAAATAGCCCAGCCTTTGCATAAGGGTCATTTGCAGCCCAGCTTTCAGCAGCCGCAAGGTCTTCGACCTCTAACACAATCAACGATCCACACATCTGGCCCTCATCATCCAGAACCGGGCCGGCCATTTCAACCACGCCTGTCTCGTTGATATAGGCGAGATGGGCTTCACGGTTGTCCATCCGGGTCTGAAGTGCCCCGGGCTTGTCTTTGGTCATCAGTGCAAAACGCATTTATTCTTCCTTGAGTGGTCGAGACAGCAGCGTGTTGAGCGCTGCAAAAACATCCGTGTGGCCTTCGGTCAGGTTGGCTACGACGGTCGAAATAGGCATATCAATCCCGCGATCCTTCGCCAACTGCCTGACGGCGCGGGCGGTCGCTGCTCCCTCGACGGTCGTTGCAGGATCAAAGTCTTTACCCTGTCCCAGCGCCAAACCGAACCGGTAGTTTCTGGATTGTTCAGATGTGCAGGTCAGGACCAGATCCCCAAAACCGGATAGACCCGCCAAGGTGTCGGGTTGCCCCCCCAGCGACAGTGCCAGCCGTTGCATTTCAGGATAGCCGCGCGTGATCAGTGCCGCGCGCGCGCTTTCCCCAAGTTTGGCCCCAATGGCCACACCAGAAGCAATGGCCATCACGTTCTTGAGCGCACCGCCGAGCTCTGCACCTACTGTGTCTGTGGTCCGGTAGAGCCGGATGCTCGTGGTCGAAAGTGCCGTTTGCAAGATTGCGCCATGATCGTCATCGGCGCATGCAAGGGTCAATGCAGTGGGCAAGCCGCGGGCAATGTCGGCAGCGAAACTTGGCCCCGTCAGCATGGCCGCAACAGCCTCAGGAACAAGGTCGCGGATTGTCGTCGCGGGTCCGGTCATGCGGGTGAGGTCAATGCCTTTGCAGCAGGCCACCAGATATTTACCGCCAAGTTTGCCCCGATGCCTTTCCAGAAAATCCGGCAGTGTTTGCGCTGGCATCGCTAGCAAAAGCGTATCGCAGGTCAAGAGTGGGGCAATCTGGTTTGTTGCGTTGATCCGATCAGGTAAAACGACGCCAGAAAGTCGAGGGTTGGTTCGCCTCTGCGCCATTTCCGCGACCACATCGCCATTGCGCGCCCAAAGCGTGATGTCGTGGCCATCAAGTGCCAGTGCTGTGGCCAGTGCTGTGCCAAATGCGCCACCGCCTGCAATGCCGATCTTCATGCCTTTGCCCCCTTCTTGCCCGATCCAAGCATGGGCGCTGCGCGTGTGTCCAGCGGCCAACGCGGGCGGGCCGAAAGTGAAAGATCGTCTTTGGCCCCCGACTTCATTCGTGCCATCCCGGCGTAGGCGATCATTGCGGCATTATCGGTACATAGGCGCAATGGTGGTGCGATGAACCGTGTGTCCTGCGCTGCGCAAAGGCGCATCAAGGCAGACCGGATCGCCTGATTGGCGGCGACCCCTCCGGCAATGGCAAAACTGCGCGCAGCAGGCTCAAGTTTGAGGTATTCGGCCAGAGCGCGCCTTGTCTTTTCAACCAACACGTCGCTGATTGCGGCCTGAAAGCTTGCCGAGAGGTCGGACTGGTCCGAGGGCGCAAGCCCGCCTTTGTTTGCAATCACGCTGTCTCTTGCACGAAGGACTGCCGTCTTGAGACCGGAGAATGACATATCGCATCCCGCTTGGTTCAAAAGCGGGCGTGGCAGTGCAAAGCGTTTGGCATCGCCGGTCTTGGCGGCCTCTTCGATTGACGGTCCACCGGGTTGCGGTAGGGCAAGCAGGCGCGCGGTTTTGTCAAATGCCTCTCCCGGGGCGTCGTCGATGGTCCCGCCAATCCGTTCAAAGCTGTCGTGTGCTTTCACGATTAGAAACTGGCAATGGCCACCGGACACCAGCAGCATCAAATAAGGAAAACTGACCTGATCTGTCAGGCGCGGGGTCAAAGCATGGCCTGCAAGGTGATTGACCCCGATCAGGGGCAGGCCGGTTGCGGCCGATAGACCCTTGGCCGTCATCACCCCGGATAGAACACCACCAATCAGGCCGGGACCGGCTGTCACGGCGATCCCGTCCAGATCGGCAAGGGCCACGTTTGCCTGCGCCAGGGCCTCTTCCACGCAGAGATCAAGCTTTTCGGCATGCGCACGCGCCGCGATTTCGGGTACGACACCCCCGAAGTCGGCATGCAAGGCCGTTTGTCCGTAGACTATCGACGATAATACATCGGTCCCGCGCACGACAGCGGCGGCAGTGTCGTCACAACTGCTTTCGATGCCAAGCATGGTGAGGGTCTGGGTCATGTCGCGTCCGGTTGCGTGTCTGTCAGACGCAGGTAACATTGGCACCACGCGCAAACAATGGTGGCTTGATGACCCCGACCCTACTTCTGACAAGGCCGAGAGGTCAAAATCAGCCAATTGTTGATCTGGTCAAGGACCGATGGACTGGACCGCTCAGCTTCGTCCGGTCGCCGTTGCTGGAAATCATATTTGAAACAGTGACCGTTCCACCAACCGAACAAGTCATCCTGACCTCCGTAAATGGTGTGACAGCAGCACAGACGTTGGGGTTGGCCGATGGCAGGGTCGCATGGTGCGTGGGCGCCAAGACCGCAGCACGTGCCAAGGCCGCAGGGTTTGCGGCGGTGGAAGGTCCCGGGGATGCAGAAGGTCTGATCGCGCATATCATTTCTGCCCAGCCCGAAGGCAGGCTTGCCCATATTCGCGGCGCACATGCCCGTGGGAATGTATCAGCGCGGCTGTCGGTCTCTGGCATTGATTGTGCGGATGTCGTTGCCTATCAGCAAACCCCCGTGAACCTTTCGACAGAGGCAAGAGGAGTTCTTGACGGGGAAAATCCTGTCATCTTGCCCCTGTTTTCGCCGCGAACAGCCACCATATTGGCATCACAAGGCCCGTTTACGGCCCCTCTTTGGGTGATTGCGATGAGCCGTGCGGTCTCGGACGCGCTGGATGTAGCGTCGGTAACCGACTTGCGCGTGGCAGAGCATCCTGATGCGCCCAGTATGGCAGATGCCATTGTTGCGACACTGAAATTGCTGCGCCGCGGCTGACAGTTTGCCGCAGTTTGCTTGAGGGTCGCGGGGAGGCGGGCTAGTCTACCTCATCATTCGCACGTTTTGCGGGTGGGGCGCTGAAAGGGTGAAAACGTGGCAAAAAAGCCGACCAAAGGCCGTAAACGACCGAACGATACCGCTAAAACACCAGATCAGGCAGGTAATTCTGCCGAATCGGTGACTGAAGCCAAACCGCTATTCGACGCGATCCCGCCAGAAGTGCATACACCTGCAGCCACACCTGTCACCGATGAAGCCCGAGCGCCCGTGTCGCAGCCCGTTGTCCAAGACCCCGAGCCAACACCTCCGCCCCCGCCAGTGGCTGCCAAGCAATCGACTAGCGGTGGCTTTGTTCCCTTGGCCTTGGGGGGACTTGTGGCCGGGGTGATCGGATTTGCAGTCGCTACCTTGACGGCGCCTGCCGGTGATGACGATGTGACTGTCCAGATGGCACAACAGGCCGCTTTGATAGAACAACTTCAACAACGCCTTGCCGAGTTGGATGTCCCCGACACAACGCAATTGCAATCAGACCTCGAAGCACAGATTGGCGATGTTTCATCGCGTGTTGCTGCAATCACCGCACGCCTTGATGCCATCGAGGATCGGCCAGTTGTCGTCACATCCGATGGAAGCGAGGCGATTTCCGCAGATATGGAAGCGCTGCGAGCACAGTTGTCCCAGATGGCGGACGCTGCCCAGACGGAACTGGATGAAGCCCGTGCTGCCGCTGCCGCCATCGAAGAAAACGCCGCAGAAGCCGCCCGCAACGCAGCAGCCCGCGCCGCTTTGGCACGGGTGCAAACAGCCATGGAAAGCGGATCACCAATCGGTGCCGCCCTTGGTGATCTGGAAGATGCGCTGGGCACCACTGCTCCGGCAGAGTTGATTGCCGTTCAGGACGGTGTACCGACACTGACCGCGTTGCAAGATACGTTCCCCGATGCAGCCCGGGCCGCATTGGCCACAGCGCGCAGCGAAGGCGTGGCCGGCGAAGAGACATCCGGACTTACGGCGTTCTTGCGCAACCAGTTTGATGTACGCTCCACCGCACCTCGCGAAGGCCAGGATGCCGATGCTGTGCTTTCGCGTGCTGAGGCTGCATTGCGCGGCGGCCGTCTATCCGATGCGTTGGCTGAAATCAGCGGCCTGCCCGAGGTGGCGCGTGCCGAGATGTCAGACTGGCTTGCGCAGGCAGAAGCGCGTGCATCGGCTGTTGCCGCGGCTGACATGCTTTCAACTTCACTTTCTGATAACTAAAGGCGAACCCCATGCTTTGGTCCTTGATAAAAATCCTTGCATTTGTCGCCGCGATCACCGCGCTGACCTATGGCGGCACGCAGTTGATGGAAGTGGACGGTGGTGCGACAGTCGATGTGGCGGGTCAGGAATTTACGCTGAGTCCGCTCGAGATGGTATTCGCCTTTGGCGCCCTGATCCTCACTGTTTGGCTTGGTCTCAAGCTCCTCGCGCTTCTAGTGGCGACGTTCAAGTTTCTCAATGGCGATGAAACTGCGATCTCGCGTTACTTTGACCGCAACCGCGAACGCAAAGGTTATGAGGCACTTAGTGAGGGGATGATGGCGCTTGCCTCAGGTGAAGGGCATCTGGCGATGACCAAAGCTGCGCGGGCTGAAAAATACCTGCAGCAACCCCAACTGACGAACCTGCTCACGGCGCAAGCCGCAGAAATGACGGGGGACCGTCGTAAGGCTGAAGAGACCTACAAAAAGCTTCTTGCAGACGACAAGACACGGTTTGTCGGGGTTCGTGGGATCATGAAACAGAAGCTGTCGGAAGGGAATACAGACCTTGCCTTGCAGCTGGCCCAAAAGGCATTTGCCCTTAAGCCCAAGCACGAGGAAACGCAGGACGTTCTGTTGCGCTTGCAGGCCGAGAATGCAGATTGGACCGGTGCGCGAAAGACACTGGGCGCCAAGTTGAAATCCGGCAGCCTCCCGCGTGACGTCCACAAGCGGCGCGATGCTGTCCTTGCTTTGTCAGAGGCCCGCGACATTCTGGATGAAGGCAAAACAATCGAGGCGCGCGAGGCCGCCATTCAGGCCAATAGACTGTCACCTGACTTGATCCCGGCTGCCATCATGGCCGCCGAAGGGTACATCGGTGAGGGCAACGCCCGCTATGCGACCCGTGTCCTGACGAAAGCGTGGAATGCCCAACCCCACCCCGACCTTGCCGCTGCCTATGCAGAAATCGCACCTGACGAAAATGCCGCCGATCGTCTGAAGCGGTTCAAGACACTGACAAAATCAACGGCGACCCATCCAGAAACAAAGATGCTGATGGCCGAGCTCAACATTACGGCCGAAGATTTTCCTGCGGCACGTCGTGCGTTGGGCGATCTTGTCGATCAAGAGCCAACGGCCCGTGTTCTCACCTTGATGGCAGCGATTGAGCGCGGCGAAGGTGCGGACGATTCAGTTGTGCGCGGCTGGTTGACCCGTGCGTTGACAGCACCGCGCGGACCGCAGTGGATTTGTGAAAATTGCCAGCATATCCATCCAACCTGGGCTGGGGTTTGTGACAATTGCGGTTCATTCGATACTTTGGCCTGGAAGACGCCACCGGCGAGCGATGTGGCGATGCCTGCGGGAACAGAGATGCTGCCAATGATTGTTGGGCAGGCCCCAAAATCCGAAATGGCACCTTTGGAACTTGTTGATGCCGAAGAAGTCGAACCCGTCGCAGAACAAGCCCCACAAGAAGAGCCGAAATAGCCCTTTTCCAGCATTCTGGGCAGTGCTATCAGATCGTCGGTGAGCCGCTGTAGCTCAGCTGGTAGAGCACGTCATTCGTAATGATGGGGTCGTAGGTTCAAGTCCTATCAGCGGCACCACACAGATGCAGCCGACCATCCGGTGTCTGTTTTTTTCGCGTAACTTTTGCTTGCCCAGGACTCCGCGCTTGCAGCGCATGGCTGTTTTGGGTCCTCTAGTGGGCAAAGAGGAAACTGGCCACCAGATGACGCAAGACCCATCTTCGAAAACCGATGCCGCCCGTGCCACACTCCGGCGGTGGATACAGGTATTGGGTGGGTTGGTGGCGATTGTCGTGCTTGCGTCACTTGGCTTTGCTACCCTCATCAGCGGCTTTACGACCGAAAAGCTCAGAGAGACCCCAGCGCGTGCGCAATTCTTTGCTGGCGCGATTGATGATGCGCTCAGTCGGTTGGTCCACTTACCTTATGTCTTGTCCATTGATCCCGGCACGCTGCGGGGACTGCGCACCAACGATGCCTCTGATCTCAACCCGACGCTGGCGGAAATTGCAACGCGATCCGGCGCGGAGTTTGTTTTCGTAATGGATACCAACGGCAAAACGATTGCATCGTCAAACTATGCCGATCCCGACAGTTTGGTGGGACGGTATTACACGTTTCGTCCATATTTTCGCGAGGCGATGCGCGGCGGACAAGGTCGCTACTATGCGGTTGGGGTGACCACAGGTCGTCCGGGCTATTTTATCTCTGAACCGGTGCGTGACGCTGCGGGTGCGATCTTTGGGGTTGTTGTGGTCAAGGTCCCTGTGCGTGACCTGAGCCGGGCGATTGTAGACAGCGGTGACTTGGTCATCGTCACGAACCGACAAGGGATTGTGCTTGCCTCGTCTGATCCGTCCTTGGTGTACGGGCTGATTGCGCCACTCACCCCAGACGAAAGGCAACGCCTTGATGAGCAGCAACAGTTTGGCAATCAGGAATTGCGCCCTCTCTCGTGGGAAGAAGATGGCGCAGACCGGCTGAGGCTTGCGGGTCTGAACTACCTTTGGACACCGGCGCGGCTGACCCAAGAGGATTGGACCGTGCACCTGTTATCAAACGTTGCGGATATTCGCAGGCAAGCCTTGCTTTTTGTAGCGGTAGCGGTGGCCGCAACCTTGTCTTTGATCATTGCAGCCGCGCTTTACCGTGCCGCACAGTTGCGCCGTGCTCTGGCAATTTCTGACGCAGACCGGATCAGGCTGGAGACTGAAATCAATGACCGCCGGATTGCTGAAGAAAAGCTCGATAAAGCACGTGCTGAATTGGCGCGCAAAAACCGGTTGGCTGCATTGGGTCAGCTGTCGGCGTCAATCACGCATGAGCTGGGCCAGCCTATTTCAGCTATGCGAAACTACCTCACGGCAGAAGAGATCGCCCGCGACGCCGTGCCCGGTAGCTTTGCCCCCCAGTTGACCGGTCTTGTTGATCGCATGCAGCGTATCGTGGACCAGTTGCGTCTGTTTGGCCGTAATGATCCGACCAAGGCCGGTCAATTCGATGTGCCAGAGGCAATCGTGAATGCCGTCAGCCTTGTGCAGCATACCGCAGATGCAGCGGGTGTTCAGCTCGACCTTGAACTTGTCGACGCCCCGCTCCGCACACAGGGTCAGCCGACGCGTTTCGAACAGGTCATCGTCAATATTATCCGGAACGCCATTGACGCAATCGGTGAGGCAGAGGGCGGGAAGGTGACCGTTTCACTCATTTCTACCGATGACATGATCATCGAGATTTCGGACAATGGTCCCGGTCTGGGGGCGCTCGATATGGAAGACCTGACCGAACCATTTTTCAGCACGAAACCATCCGGTGAAGGTATGGGGCTTGGACTTGCGATCTCGGCACAGATCATCAATGACATGAATGGCAAGCTTGATGCGCACACATCAGTGTCTGGTGGTGCCATCTTTACGATCACGCTGCCGAAGGTGAATGAGACATGCCCGACACATTGACCGCTTTCGTGATTGATGATGACCGTGAGATGCGCGCATCATTGGGCGTTCTGCTTGAACGGTCTGGCTGGCATGTCACCCAGTTTTCAGGGGCGCAGCCCGCCTTGGACAAAATTGACCAAATTCAACCAGACGTCATTGTGTCTGATGTACGGATGCCCGGCCTGTCAGGTCTTGATCTTCTAGAGCGCTTGCAAGGCCATGACCGGCCACCATTGGTTTTGATCTCCGCGCATGCGGATATCCCTATGGCCGTCGATGCGATCCAGAATGGTGCCTATTCCTTTCTGGAAAAGCCATTTGAGCCGCGTCGGCTGTTGACGATCCTGCGGCATGCCGCCGAACAGCACCAGTTGCGATTGGCGGCACAGCAGATGCGGACCCAGCTGGTTGCCTTGTCGGGCCTTGATCGGGTGCTTTTGGGGAGCAGTCCGGCTGTCACCCAACTCAAACAAGATGCGATTGATCTGGCGATGGCCAAAGGAGCTGTTTTGATCACAGGTGAAACGGGAACCGGCAAAGAGCTGGTAGCCCGCGCGCTTCACCGGCTGGGCCCTCGCAGCGAAGGGCAATTCGTTGCGATCAATTGCGCCACGCTGTCGCCGGACCGGTTGGAGGAACAGGTCTTTGGCAATGCAGAGGGCCAAAGCGGTGCTTTCCGACGGGCAGACGGCGGCACGTTGTTTCTCGACGAAGTTGGTTCGGCCTCTCCTGATGTTCAGGCCAAGCTTTTGCGCGTTCTCGAGACCGGAGAGTTCCAACCCGTCGGTTCAGCCAGTGACGAAACGGTCGATGTCAGGATTGTCGCTGCATCGAACGAGGATTTGCAGGCCCGTGCTGCCTCGGGCAGTTTTCGTGCCGACTTTTTGTTCCGGTTGAACACATTTCAACTGCACTTGCCGCCACTGACAGAGCGGGGTGATGATATTGTTTTGCTGTTCCAGCATTTCATGACCGAACTGTCTGAAACATACGAGATTTCGCCGCCAGAACTTACCGCTGAGGATGCCTCGGCGCTGCTGGCCCATTCGTGGCCCGGCAATATCCGCGAGCTGCGGCATGTCGCAGAAAGGCGTGTCCTTGCTGCGCGGCGCGGTGGCGGATCCGTTGCCGCAGCGTTGCGCGCCGACAACCCCACAGATGATGTGCCAGCTACCCTGCGCGAAGCAGTTGCGCGATTTGAGCGGACCTTGATTGGGCAGGCGATCCGGTCCCACAAGGGACGTATGGACGCGGTCGCAGAAGCGCTTGGCATTGGCCGTCGCACCCTGAACGAGAAGATCGTCAAACTCGGTCTCGAGAAGTCAGATCACCTTGACTGAGGTGCCCTGCGGAAATCCGCAGCCATGTTTGCGCACACACTGCGGATTGCTTCATATCGCGACATTTTGGCGATCCGTACTATCTTCCTCATTATTCCCCGCATGGGAAAACTCTGGGAGGACACTATGAAACAACTCAAGACAGCAATCGTTGCTGCGACTCTGGCCGTGACAGGCGTAACCGCGCAGGCACAAGACGATGCGAACTATATCCTTGCGACAGCTTCGACAGGTGGCACCTACTATCCGGTTGGTGTGGCACTTGCCACATTGGCCAAGGTCAAGCTTGAGCCACGTCAGGGCATCGGCATGTCGGCTATCAGCTCTGCCGGGTCTGGCGAGAACGTGCGCCTCATTCGTGAAGGTGAAGCGCAGTTCGGCATTATGCAGGGCCTCTTCGGCTATTATGCTGCAACAGGCACCGGCCCACTTGAAGAAGTTGGCCCACAGGAAAACCTGCGGTCTGTGACGATGCTTTGGCAGAACGTTGAGCACTTCATCGTCTCATCCGATGTGGCTGGTGACGGAACCGTAGGTGTTCTGGCTGACCTGAAAGGTGAAGCGATGGCGCTTGGCCGTCAGAACTCCGGCACCATCGGGTCCAACCGCACGATCCTGAGCGGCTTTGGCGTTGATCTGGATACAGACTATGATCTGGTCTTTGCAGGCTATGGCCCATCGGCTGAGGCGTTGCAGAACGGTCAGGTCAAAGGCATCGGGACACCAGCTGGTGTGCCAGTCGGCGCAGTCAGCCAGTTGATGGCGGCGGCCGGTGACAGTGTTACACTGCTCAGCTTCACTGAAGAGCAGATGGCAACCGCTGACGGTGGTCGTGGTCTTTGGACCCCTTACACGATCGAAGCTGGCACCTACCCCGGTCAGGAAGAGGACGTGCAGACCATCGCGCAGCCCAACTTCCTTGCAACCAGCGCGGACATTCCAGAAGAGCATGTCTATCTGCTGACCAAGACAATCTACGAAAACTTGCCATTCCTGCAAGCAATCCACCCTGCCACAAAGGCGATGGCGATTGAGCGTGCGATTGCAGGGCTGCCTCTGCCACTGCACCCCGGTGCGGCGCGCTACTATCAGGAAGTTGGAATTGAGATTCCTGACAACCTGATCGCTCAGTAACGCGAAAAGACTCTGACCGGCCCGTGCGAAAGCCCGGGCCGGTTCGGCATTCAGGGGGAGGAATGACCATGGCAGAGAACGAAGAACAGCAAAACACCGCCCTGCGCAGCTTTGACGGGGTGGGAAATACGATCCTGTCCATCGCATGTTTTCTGATTGCTATCGGCCACCTCTATGTGGCTTTCGACCCCGGCCTCTTGTCTGAACTTGAACGCAATGCGTTCCACTTTGCCGGATTTGCAGCCCTTGCCGCCCTGCTCTACCCGATGTGGCGGACCAAGTCCGGTGGGCATGCGCCCCTGATCCTTGATGCTATTTTGGCCTTTGCCGTCGCCGCGTCAGCCGTCTGGCTCGCTTTGGCCGAAAACGCGATCTATGACCGAGGTGTGAAGTTCTCGACTGCTGACTGGATCGCTGCGGTGATCTGCATTGTCGGCGCGATCGAGCTGACCCGCCGTGTCGCGGGCCTGATCATTCCGATCCTGATCATCATCGCACTTTCCTACGTCGCCTATTGGGGCCAGTTTGTGGGCGGTGTTTTCGCATTCCGCGGTCTGAGCATGGAGACCGTCGCGTTTCGTTCGATCTATGGTGACGAGGCGATGTTCGGGACAATCGCCCGCATCTCGTCCACCTATGTGTTTCTTTTCATCATCTTTGGTGCGTTCCTGTTGCGGTCTGGCGCTGGTGAGTTTGTGATCAACCTTGCCCGCGCCGTTGCTGGGCGTCTGGTCGGTGGACCGGGTATTGTGGCAGTCATCGCCTCTGGTCTGACGGGCACGATCTCTGGCTCCGCCGTGGCCAACACGGCATCAACGGGCGTCATCACCATCCCGCTGATGAAACGCGCCGGTTTCCAGCCGAAATTTGCAGGCGGGGTAGAGGCCGCCGCCTCAACCGGTGGTCAACTGATGCCGCCGATCATGGGGGCAGGTGCCTTCGTGATGGCGAGCTTTACGCAAATCCCTTATGAGCACATCGTCGCCGTTGCCGCACTTCCTGCGCTTTTATACTTTCTCTCAGTTGCCTTCTTCGTCCGGATCGAGGCGCGGCGTCACAACCTGCCGCCGATGCCCAATGAGGGGCAGACACTTTGGAGCGCTTTCAAAGAAGGCGGTGCCAGTTTCTTTATCCCCATCGGTCTTTTGATTGGCCTTTTGGTGTCTGGCTTTACCCCAACCTACGCTGCCGTCTTTGGCATTGGGGCGGTGATCGTTTCTAGCTGGCTTACAAAAAACCCGATGGGACCGCGTGCTGTGTTCGAAGCCTTCGTGATGGGGTCTAAGGGGATGGTGCTGACAGCAGTCCTGCTCTGCGCTGTGGGCTTGGTGGTGAATGTCATTGCCACGGCTGGTGTGGGCAACACGTTCAGTCTGATGATTGCAGATTGGTCACACGGGAACATCCTCATCGCTGTCATCCTCATCGCACTTGCCAGCCTTGTTCTGGGCATGGGCCTGCCAGTGACCGCCGCCTACATCGTTCTGGCAACACTTTCCGCACCTGCGCTTTCCGGCATGATCTCGGATCAGTTCGTGATTTCTGAGCTGGCAGCGGGAACGCTGAACGAAGCGGCCAAAGCGGTGCTGCTGTTCGGTGTGCCTGAGCAAGCCGCACTGCTGTCCGGCGACGTCAGCCGAGAAGAGGCCGCCGCGTTGATCCGCTCGCTTCCATTGGAAATTGCGGCACCGCTGCGTGATCTGGTTGTCCCGCCAGAGGTCGCCATGTCTGCCCTTCTGTCTGCACATATGATTATCTTCTGGCTGTCGCAGGACAGTAACGTGACCCCGCCCGTCGCACTTGCGGCCTTTACGGCGGCTGCAATCGCCAAAGCGCCTGCAATGGCGACCGGCGTGGCAAGTTGGAAGCTCGCCAAAGGCCTGTATATCGTCCCGGTCTTATTTGCTTACACGCCATTCTTGTCAGGCAATTGGCCAGAGATGATCACGGTATTCTGCTTTGGTGTAGTCGGCGTCTATGGGCTGGCGGCGGCGCTGCAAGGCTGCATGGAAAAGCCGGTCGGGATCATCATGCGCATCATCATCGGTCTGGCGGGTCTTGCCTGTCTTTGGCCGGGAGACATGATGTTGAATATCGGCGGTGCGGTTGCTGTGATCGCGCTCTTGATCTTCAACATCAAGTTCATGACCCGTCCAGAGTTAGAGCCGGTTGCCACCTAAAGACAGGCTGATTGGTGCGATGATATGCGCCGATCAGCCACCTTGCTTTTAATTGTATGCCATTGTATGCGGATCGCGAGTTTGCGGGATTGATTCCACATCAGCCCCGCACGCAGAGCCCTAGGCCTGCCAACCAACCGACGATCTAAAAGTAAGGACATGCATATGTCAGACCAGACCCTGCCCGATATTATCTACACCAAAACAGACGAAGCCCCTCAGTTGGCCTCTGCGTCGCTTCTGCCGATTTTGAAGAAATTCATGGGCGCGGCTGATATCACCATCGGCACGAAGGATATCTCGCTTGCTGGTCGGATCCTGTCACAGTTTCCTGAAAAGCTGACAGATGCACAGAAGGTCAATGATGACCTGGCGCTTCTGGGCGATGTGGTCAAAACGGCATCTGCCAATGTGATTAAACTGCCAAACGTATCGGCTTCGGTGCCGCAGTTGGTTGCGGCCGTCAAGGAATTGCAAGGGCAAGGCTTTGATATTCCTGACTACCCGGAGGCCCCGGAGACAGAGGACGAGATCGAAGCGCGCAAGCGGTATGATGCGATCAAGGGCTCTGCTGTGAACCCGGTTTTGCGTGAAGGCAACTCTGACCGTCGGGCGCCTTCCTCGGTCAAGGCTTATGCCAAAGCGAATCCGCACCGCATGGGTGAGTGGAAGTCCGACAGCAAGACCAAGGTTTCGACCATGGGTGCCAACGACTTTTTCTCGAACGAGACATCTGTGACACTGTCTGATGCCCAAGCGGCTGGTCCCCTCAAGATCGAACTGACTTCCGCAGATGGCAATGTGACGGTTTTGAAAGACGGTATCGCGATGCCTGCGGGCACAATCGTGGATGCGACGTTCATGTCGGTCAAAGCGCTCAAGGACTTCTTCCACGCGCAGAT
Organism: uncultured Loktanella sp.; assembly: GCA_964385035.1. Lineage (GTDB taxonomy): Bacteria > Pseudomonadota > Alphaproteobacteria > Rhodobacterales > Rhodobacteraceae > Yoonia. The sequence continues at coordinate 8,856 of CAYLMZ010000027.1, read as the reverse complement.
TGCGGATACCAAAGCGGATGGCACGCTGTTCTCGCTGCACATGAAGGCCACGATGATGAAGGTCTCTGATCCGATCATCTTCGGCCATGCTGTTGTCGCTTATCTTCAGCCGGTATTCGATAAATACGCCGATGATTTTGCGGCAGCTGGCATCAACCCGAATGCAGGCTTTGGCACCTTGTTCGCATCGATCGCGGAAATGCCCAACGGTGCTGAGATTCAGGCTGAGATTGACGCCGTTCTGTCAGAACGCCCGCCGCTCTACATGGTCAACTCTGATCGTGGGATCACCAACCTGCACGTCCCATCCGACGTGATTATCGATGCGTCAATGCCAGCGGTCATCCGTGCGGGTGGTAAGGGCTGGGGCCCTGATGGCAAGGAAGATGACACAAACTGTGTGATCCCCGATAGCTCTTACGCGCCGGTCTACGCCGCATCGGTTGATTTCTGCAAAGCCAACGGCGCGCTTGACCCGACAACTGCCGGGACTGTCCAGAACGTCGGCCTGATGGCGCAAAAGGCCGAAGAATACGGCTCGCATCCAACGACATTCGAGATACCGACAAACGGCACAGTCCGCGTGATCGCGGGCAACGGTGACGTACTTCATACTCACGCTGTTGAGGCTGGGGACATCTGGCGCATGGCGTCGTCGCGCAAGGCGCCGATTGAAAACTGGATCCAACTTGCGCTCGACCGCATGGCGACCACTGGCTATGAGACGATCTTCTGGCTTGACCGGAACCGTGCGCATGATGCCGAGCTGCTCAAGTATGTTGAGCCTGCACTGGCTGCCGCAGGCGTTGCCGACAAGGTCAAGATCATGGCTCCGAAAGAGGCCACAACACGGTCCTTTGAAGTGATCTATGCCGGTGACAATACGATTGCGGTGACTGGCAACGTGCTACGCGATTACCTGACGGATCTGTTTCCGATCCTTGAGGTTGGCACATCAGCCAAGATGTTGTCCGTCGTTGGCCTCATGAACGGTGGTGGCCTGTTTGAAACCGGTGCCGGTGGCTCTGCGCCCAAGCACGTCGAACAGCTTGTTGGCGAAAACCACCTGCGGTGGGACAGTTTGGGCGAGTTCTGTGCGCTGGGCGAAAGCCTGCGGGCCTTGGCGACATCAAAAGGCAATGCTGCTGCCAAAGTGCTGGGTGATGCCGTTGATGCCGCGACTGAGAAAGTGCTTTCGGAAGGCCGCTCGCCACAGCGAAAGGTCGGGCAACCCGACAACCGTCACAGCCACTATTGGTTCGCGCGCTACTGGGCAGAAGCATTGGCGGCCCAGTCGGATGACGCCGCACTTGCCGCGACTTTCGCCCCATTGGCCGAAGGTCTTGCGTCAAACGAAGCTACAATCCTCGCAGAGCTTTCTGCAGGAAATGGGCAAGCTGTTGATCTGGGTGGTTACTACAACCCGTCCGATGACAAGGCCGCTGCGGCAATGCGCCCGTCGGCCACGCTCAACAGTTTGATTGGCTAAACCAGTCTTGTGATCGGGGCAGGACATCCTGCCCCGTTTGCCTATGACGCGTCGATCAGATTGAGCAGATAGCGACCGTATCCGCTCTTGCCAAAGCGTGATGCCCTCACACGCAAGGCTTCTTTATCGATCCATCCATTCGCAAAAGCGATTTCATCAGGGCTGCCGACCTGTTGGCCCTGTCGTTCGGTCAGGGTTCTGACGAAGTTCCCCGCATCCAGCAGACTGGCGTGTGTGCCGGTATCGAGCCACGCATAGCCACGACCCATATGTTCGACCGCAAGCGCGCCGTCCTGAAGGTATGTTTCGAGCAGGTCGGTAATCTCAAGCTCGCCCCTTGGTGATGGCTTGATCTCTCTGGCGCGTTGAGGCGCATCACCATCCAAGAAATAGAGTCCAGTCACCGCATAGTTTGATGCTGGATTGCTCGGCTTTTCTGTGATCGAAGATGCCCGCCCAGCCCCGTCAAACCCAAGAATACCGTATCTTTCAGGGTCACTGACCCGGTACCCGAAAACGGTACCCCCAGACTGACGACTGTCTGCCGCCCGCAGCTGTTCAGGCAAGCCATGTCCAAAAAAGATGTTGTCTCCAAGGATCATCGCGCTTGGCGCGCCATCCAGAAAGTCTTCGGCCAGCAGATAGGCTTGCGCCAGCCCGTCGGGGCTTGGTTGCGGAATGAAGGTGAGCGAAATACCCCATTGGCTTCCGTCGCCGAGTAGCTTTTCAAATTGGGCCTGATCTTGAGGTGTCGTGATGATTGCGATCTCTCGCAGTCCGGTCAGCATCAGCACGGAAAGCGGATAATAGATCATCGGTTTGTCATAGATGGGCAGCAACTGCTTTGAGACGCCCATCGTGATCGGATACAGCCGCGTGCCAGACCCACCCGCCAGAATGATGCCTTTACGGTTTGTCATGATGCTCTCCTTGCAGTTCTGCCAAGACATTCGCAAGGCTGGCCCGCCAATCGGGTTGTCCAATGCCAAAGTCGTCAAACAGGCTCTGACAATCAAGGCGCGAGTTCTGCGGCCGTGCCGCGGGGGTCGGGAATTCTGCTGAAGAAATGCCCGTGACGGCAACGTTTAGGCCACTCAAAGCAAAGACCTCTCTTGCGAAACCGGCCCAACTGACTGCCGGTGCACTGGCGTAGTGATAGATGCCGCCCTTGCTGCTCTTTGCCATCTGACGTGCCATTTTCATCAGGCAGTCTGCGATGTCTTGGGCCGCTGTCGGCCCGCCGATCTGGTCATCGACAATCCGAAGCGCGTCTCTTTCTTGCCCGAGCCGCAGCATCGTCTTTACAAAGTTGGACCCCGTTGCTGAAAATACCCATGACGTTCTGAGGATGGCAAACTGGCCACCTGCCGCGACAATGCCCTGCTCACCCTTCAGCTTGCTGCGCCCATATGCGTTGAGCGGTGACGTTGATGCATCTGGTGCCCATGCAGAGTTGCCTGATCCGTCAAAGACGTAATCGGTGGAAACAGACAGAAATGGTATCGACCTTTTCGCGGCGGCAATGGCCATCTCCGTGGGGCTGTCCGCATTGATAACTGTCGCGATGTGCTCTTCAGTCTCGGCTTGATCAACGGCCGTGTAAGCGGCGGCGTTGATGACCGCTTTGGCGTCTGTTTCCCCAACGATCTGCGCGCAGGCTTTCGGATTACGCAAGTCGGCCTCTTCACGGTTGAGCGTCGTGACTTCAGGATACCTGCCAAGCGCCCTGCCGACCTGACCATTCGCGCCAAGAACCAGAATGTTCAAGACCCGACCCCCAGACGCGTCCCGACGCCATCGCGATCAAGCAACGCCTGCCACCAGTTCTGATTGTCGAGATACCACCGAACTGTCTTTTCCAAACCCTCTTCCAAAGTAACGGACGGGCGCCAGCCAAGCTCTTTTCTGATGCGGGACGGGTCGATCGCATATCTTTGGTCGTGTCCGGGCCTGTCCGTCACAAAAGTGATCAGGTCGGCGTATGGCCGATCAGTAGGGCACAACCGGTCAAGGATGCCGCAGATCATCCGCACCAGATCGATATTGCGGACCTCGTTCTCCCCGCCGATGTTATAGCTGCGCCCCAATTCACCATTGGCCAGAACATGCAGCAAAGCATCTGCGTGATCTTCAACATACAGCCAATCGCGGATATTGGCGCCGTCCCCGTACACAGGGATAGGTGCACGTTTGAGCGCGTTCAGGATCACAACCGGGATTAGCTTTTCGGGAAAATGGAAGGGTCCGTAGTTATTTGAACAATTCGTAATGACGACAGGCAGACCGTAAGTCTCGGACCAGGCTCGGACCAGATGATCCGATGCAGCCTTGGAGGCGGCATAAGGGCTATTGGGCGCATATGGTGTGCCTTCGGTGAACTGGCCGGTATCGCCCAAAGTGCCGTAGACCTCATCGGTAGAGATGTGATGAAAACGGAACTCTGTGGGCTTACCCGCATTTTGCCAATACTGACGCGCTGCTTCCAGTAAGACATATGTGCCGTTGACGTTCGTCTCGATAAAGGCACCCGGCCCATCAATCGAGCGGTCCACGTGGCTTTCAGCAGCAAGATGCATGACGGCATCGGGCTTTTCGGCGTCAAAGATCCGCGTCATGGCGGCCTGGTCCCGAATATCGGCATGGACAAAGCGATAGGTCTGCGCTTTTTCGACCGATGCAAGGTTTTCGAGGCATGCTGCATACGTCAGGGCATCGACATTTGTAACCTTATGGCCCCGCGCAATTGCCAGCCGGACCACGGCAGAGCCGATAAAGCCCGCCCCGCCTGTGACAAGTATTTTCATGCGTTTGGACCCTCAAATTGAAACGGGCTATTTGTTTCAGCAAGCGTGGGCGCGTTGGCGTCCTTGTCAGAGAGAACCGCCTCTTCGCGCGTCACCGGCCATGCAATGCCGATATCAGGATCATCAAACCGGATCGCGCGGTCACAGTCGGCTGCATAATAGGCCGTACACTTATAAATGATCTCGGTGTCTGGTTCCAAAGTAGCGAAACCGTGCGCGAAGCCCGCAGGCACCAGTAGTTGGCACCCGTTTGCAAAGGAAAGCTCTTCTGCAACCCATTGTCCGTAGGTTGGAGAACCAACACGGATGTCGACGGCGACATCCAGAAAACGACCACGCCCGCAACGGACCAGCTTTGCCTGCGCGAAGGGCGGCGTTTGATAATGAAGGCCCCTGACCGTTCCGACCTCATGCGACATCGAATGATTGTCCTGTACGAAATCCAGCGTAATGCCAGCCTCTGCAAGACTAAGTCTGTTCCAGCTTTCGCTAAAGAACCCACGTGCGTCGCCATGGCGCTTTGGGGTGATGATTTTCACCGCAGAGATTTTGGTATCTTCTATGATCAAATGCGCAATCCTTGGCAGGTGGTCTGGTTATAGTATGCCATTAAAACGCTCAGGCAGCTTGTAATTCTCTGGCGGGCGTCCACCGCCCATCAGTGTAAATGGGGGGCGCAAAATCCGGTTGTCCAGCATCTTGCGGCGGAATTCGGGGTGGTCGATGGTTTCAGCGACAGGATGTTTTTTGGAGAGGGCCTCAAACGTCTGATCAACGCTTGCCCAACCCCATTGGCCCTTTTTCATCTGTGCCTGCTCGGCTTCTGATTTTCCGGACAACCGTCGTTCGAGGCTCTTTTTGAACCGTCCCATACAGTAATCATAGTCGACAAACCGTAGATGAAAGTTGAACAGATGGGGGTCGATGTAGATTTCATCGTGATTGCCGCCATGCCCCCCTGCCTTGAACTCAATTGGACGGCCAACAATGCAGGGTTTCGCGTAGTTGGAATTAAGCCGGTAGATTCTGCGTGGCCCAATGATTGGTTGCCCCGCTACGATGGGGTCGGGTTCGAGGTCCGGCACATGCACCATCTCGATTGCGAAAGTCGTGATCGCTGGCGGAGCATCTACCCGCGCTGCAATCTCTGCCAAGTATGCAGGCAGGTCCGCCCCGACATCCGGATCAAGGACGACAAATTCGTCAATGTCGTTGCAGACAACCCAGTCGTAAGCGTGGGTCAGGCCGGATGTGAACAGTGACAAAATCTGCCACCGCCGCTGATTGACGCTTTTCTTGAGTGTGTCGTAGGGCAGTGTGATTTCGTTGCAGCCTTCAATCAATGCCGACACCTGCGGATCAGCCCCGTGATTGATCACATAGATATGCTCATCAGGAAGAAACCGACGCCAGTAGGCCAGCCATCTTTCAAGGAAGAAATCCTCGGTATGGACCATCGTGAGGGCCGCAATGGGGGCTTTGGCTTTAGGCACGTGTTTCTCCGGCTATTGGCTTAGTCATCACCCAATTCGGGATGAGCCTCAAGTAGCGTGCGCCTTGCCTGCATCGCAAAGAGATAGTTCTCTTTCGCGATCAACGCGTCATAGGCACGAAGCGCGAGCTTGGTATGCTGCGATGCCTGTAGGTTGTTCACGAGTGCCCTTGCCCATTTGCGCGACGTTCTGCGACCGCGCATCGCGCGCCAGAACTGATGCCCTAGTCTGCCATTTGCGACGAACTCCTGAAGCATGGCATCAAATGCACCCGACTTCATGACAGTCCGCACAGCTTCATGTGTGGAGTGTGCAATCGGGATCATTTGAACGTTAGGGCCGATAAGTCGCTCGGCATGCCGTTTGTCTTCATCGACGAACGGATCGTAGACAATTGTCGCATGTTCGACGTCCGGGATCGCGTCCGCAGCATCCAGATAGATCGGGTCTGTCCAGTCGCTATTCCGGACGGCCCAAGTAAAGCGCCGTTCAAACGGCGCAATGACCGTGTTCATCGTGGATTGCGGAGAGAGTGCAAGAACGCGAGCGCGTGGTACGAGCGGTGCGTAGTTGATGGCAGCAAATCCACCCATTGAGGCGCCAGCAAAGATGATCTGTTCGAAACTGTCAAAAAAGCCAGTATCGGCCAGCGACTTCAGCAAATCAGGTGCATCGGTCTTGCGGAACCAGTCTTTCCGTTCGCTCTGGACCCCCAGAATGGAATAGCCCAGCGCTGTTACTTGATTGTAGATCCACGGTTTGCGGGGGAGTGGGTGATCAAGTGTCGCCAGATTATCAAAGCTGACGATTAATGTGTCCGATTGAGGTGCGAACCACAGGTGGGATGTTTGCCCAGCAATCCGAAACGCCTGCGCGCGCGTGGCAGCATTTGGTTGAACCAGTGCAGGATGATCAACGGTCGGAGGCATGTTCACTCCTGATCGCCCTATGGTTTCTCATAAGGGACAAGACGCCCTGCTTCATCGGGGCGTGCGGCAAGTTCTTGGTTAATCTGATCAATCGAAAGTGGAGCCATCAAACCATCTTGCGCGGTGAAACCTTTCTGCTTGAGCCCTTTGGTAATGGCTACAAGATCCAACCGGCCCATTGAACTATAGTCAACGCGCCGGGATTTTTCGTTCACCCACATTTCTTCGATATGATCAAACAGGCTGACGTCCGCCCCAGAGAAGCGGTTGATGTGCGTCACCATCTGTTCCGGTATGGACGAGTAGCGGCGCTTGATAATTCCTACCTTGGCCCCCGGTTGCAGAGCGAAGGCCGCGAAATGTAGCGGAGAGCCATCCAGTGATATCAGGTAGCGCGCAGCAGCATATCGGGCGAGCTGTTCTTCGGCGCTATGCTGTTGTGGATGAAAAACTTCGTAGCCTTCCGAGATCAGAAATTCTTCAAGCAGCTTCTCACCAAAGACTCCGCCGCGTTTCGGGTTGAGGTTTGATCGCGAAACATAAAGTCGTTCAGGACCTTGTGGTGCAATCTTTGTCGCGACCTGCCGCCGGAAGAAATCGATAAACTTTGGGCTGCCCGCCATCCGCGACTGATGACCAAAGCCCGGTTCGGCAACGATCAGCCTTTCCACAATGGCTTGATTGACCTGCGGGATGATTGGAAGATCGCCTGTGAAAATCCTGAGCATGGGCAGATACGCTTTTCGCGTGCGCCAAATAGTCTTTGGGCCATAGGGGATGAACACAATCCCATCGATTGGTCCATGGTCCTCACCAAGTGCCCACAAACGCACTATGGACTCGGCCAGGAAATGCCCAAAGTGAGGATGCATCCAGCCACCATAGACATATGTTCCTTTCAGTTCTTTGAAACCATGCTCATGGCGCGAAGTCTCGGGCGCGGGCATTCGGCGCTTTATCCATCTGTACTCTGCGGATAGCTTGCAAAACCGGCCGATCTCATCTGTGACGCCGCAAGAACCAGTTTCCGTGTGTGGCGGGAATACCTTTGCGTTCTGGATAATCTCGAGCCGATCTTTAAGTACATCGCGATTATACCCCGGGAGCTTGACTGGTGTTTGTTCAATTGCAGACAACACTTCTGTAGGCTGCACCGCTTGCAGAACCTCCCAGTTCAATGCTTTCGTGACCTCATCACGCACCGCTTTCACTGCCATCTTGCGATGCCGATGGCGGGCGATACGAATTTCGTTCTCTGTGACCTCACGCAAAGGGGTGTGGGTCATAGCGCGACGGCCCTCGTCCGACTTTGCAGCCACCTGAAGTGACTGGTTTTCAGCAAACATAGGGGTTCGGAGTGCATAGACATTTAGGTCCGGCATTGCGAACGCGTAGCGGATATCAGCGGCGGTTGAACGGTTAAATGCCTTTCTTAGTTCCAGCCGGTAACGATTCTTACCTCGTTCAGAGCAGATCAGGATCGCCATCGACGAGATCATAGAATAGAGCCGGAAATAGGTGTCGTCATACGACTCTGCCAGCGCCAAGCCATCGTAGGCATTCAGACCGAACTGAGATTTGTATTCAGGCTTGTCTGGCAAGCACCCGGAGTTGCGCGTCGCCAAATAGATAATATCAGCGTCATCCGGGACGTGGGGCAACACACAGTCCTGCCAGAGCAACTCTTGATCATCGTCAAAAATAATGAATGGTGATTTCTCTATAGAGTCGAAACCACCTGCATAGGCTGCAGCAACATTCTTCTTCTTTCCGAAACGTGTGATCCCAGGAACAAAGCTATGGGGCATACCGAGCTTTGTGAAAAGGTTCGTCATGTAGTCACGGCGGTGTGTATCCGATGGGAGGTTAACTACGACCGACGGAACATTTCTGAGATCGAATACCATTACATCATCCCGTTGCCACAAAACTCATTGTGGTTTCTGGTCCATCTCGACGCCTGCCACCTGCTCACAATCCTATGTTGCTCATTGATTGCAAGCAACGGCTTAACCAACGTCTTACAGCCTACAAACCTTTGCAACGCAAGCGGCGTTAAGTGATAAGTGGCAAAGCGTCGACAATTGGAAAATGAATGCCCAGCCTGACACTCTATTTCATTATTGAGCCGCCAAAGTACC
>CAYLMZ010000026.1:0-26276 GCA_964385035.1 uncultured Loktanella sp. | reverse complement strand
TCGGGACGATCTTCCTCTTTGTCTGCTACCTGCGGGTGCGGGCGGGGCACTTCACCCCGGAAAAGCACATCGGTTTCGAAGCAGCAGCTTGGTACTGGCACTTCGTTGACGTGGTCTGGCTGTTCCTGTTCTTCGCTGTCTACATCTGGGGCATCTAAGCGCGACCGACATCGGGGGCGGTCACAAGACCCGTCCACCACAAAAGACAACGCGCGGGGGCCTCTCGCGCGTTTTCATCTTCAAGGACCCAAAATGCTTCGGAAAATCCTGTTTCCTTTGATCCTCGGCCTTGTTGGCTGCGGCATCCTCATCGGCCTGGGGACATGGCAGATGGACCGTTTGGCCTGGAAAGAAGCGATCATCGCCGATATTGACGCGCGCCTGTCGGCGACGCCTGCACCACTGACCCGCTTCGTCAACGAAGGGCAGGATGAATACACACGTGTGCTGACAACCGGACGACCCACGGGCGACGAGCTCCATGTGCTGGTCTCAGGGACTGCGGCGGGCACAGGCTATCTGGTGATCTCAAAAGTCGAAACAGACATTGGGCCGATCTTGGTCGACCAAGGGCTCCTTGCACTCGACAATAAAGACGCAGCACCGCTGACCACACAGATGCGCATTTCAGGCACGCTCCTTTGGCCGGACGACCAGAACGAAAACACACCGCCTCCAGATCGTGAGCGCGAGATCTGGTTCGCCCGCAACGTCGACACGATGTCCGCCGAACTCGGCACGCTGCCGTTGATGGTCGTGGCCTCACAAACGTCGCCTTCAGACCCGCGTTTGACGCCCCTGCCTGTGACGAGCGCGGGCATCAAGAACGACCATCTGGAATATGCCATCACATGGTTCTTGCTGGCAGCCGTTTGGGCAATTATGAGCCTCTACCTGATACGCCGCACATTGCGGCCCAAGAAAGACTGACGCGACATGCGCTATATCTCGACCCGTGGCACCGCGCCGACACTGACATTCGAAGAGGCAATGCTGACCGGCCTTGCCCGCGACGGGGGGCTTTATGTGCCCGAAGAGGTGCCGACGCTCACGACCGCGCAGATCGCCGATATGGCAGGGAAATCCTATGAAGAGGTCGCGTTCACCGTCATGCGCCCCTTCATTGGTGAGACCTTTACGGATGCCGAATTCAAACAGCTGATCGCACAAGCCTACGCTGGTTTTGGCCACGCTGCCCGCGCACCGCTGGTCCAGCTTGATAGCAACCACTACCTGCTAGAGCTGTTTCACGGGCCAACGCTGGCCTTCAAAGACTTCGCAATGCAGCTGATCGGGCAAATGTTCCAAGCAGCCCTCACACGGTCAGGTGAACGGATCACGATTGTGGGGGCAACCTCCGGCGATACGGGTTCCGCCGCGATCGAGGCCTTCCGGGGGCTTGAGGCGGTTGATGTCTTCATCATGTATCCCCACGGCCGTGTGTCCGAAGTGCAGCGCCGCCAGATGACAACACCTGTGGAAAGCAACGTCCATGCGCTTGCCGTCGACGGTGACTTTGACGATTGCCAAGCGGCAGTCAAAGACATGTTCAATGATTTTACCTTCCGCGAAGAGGTCCGGCTAGCCGGTGTGAACTCCATCAACTGGGGTCGGGTTTTGGCGCAGGTGGTCTACTACTTCACCGCCGCCGTGAGCCTTGGTGCGCCACACCGCAAGGTCAGCTTTACGGTCCCAACCGGTAACTTTGGCGACATCTTCGCGGGTTACATCGCCAAGCAAATGGGCTTGCCTATCGCCGATCTCGTCGTGGCGACCAATCGCAACGACATCCTACACCGCACGCTGGAAACGGGCGCCTACACCAAAGAAGGGGTTGAACCCACGATCAGCCCCTCGATGGATATTCAGGTGAGCTCCAACTTCGAACGCGCGCTCTTTGACGCCTACGGGCGCGACGGCACGGCAGTAGCGGGACAGATGGACGACCTCAAAGCCGGTGGGTTCCAGATCAGCCAAGGGGCATACCAATATCTCAAGGACCAATTCACATCGGGCCGCGCCTCCGAGGATGAAACCTCTGCCGCGATCACACGCTATCACCAACAGCATGGCGAGCTTTTGTGCCCGCACACGGCCGTTGGCGTCCATGTGGCCGAACCGCATCTGGGATCAACCCCGATGGTGACACTCGCCACAGCACACCCCGCCAAATTCCCCGAAGCCGTCAAAGCCGCCTCAGGCGTCGCAGCTCCGCTGCCGCCACGCATGGCCGACCTTTATGACAGGTCAGAGCGGCTGACACGGGTCGCCAACGATCTGTCGCAGATCCAATCCCTGATCAAAGAGCGTATCGCAAAGTGACAATCCAGCAGCACCAGCTTTCCAACGGCTTCCAGATCGTGACCGAGGCGATGCCAGGCCTGAAATCAGCCAGCATCGGCATCTGGGTTAACGCAGGCGGACGGCACGAACGGTTGGAGCAAAATGGTATTGCCCATTTCCTCGAACATATGGCGTTCAAGGGGACCAAGACGCGCAGCGCGCTGCAAATCGCCGAAGCCATCGAAGACGTGGGCGGCTACATCAACGCCTATACCAGCCGCGAAATGACAGCCTACTATGTCCGCGTGCTGGAAGACGACGTGGCCCTTGGCCTTGATGTGATTGCTGACATCCTGCGCAACCCAGTGCTTGACCCTCATGAGATCGAGGTCGAACGCGGCGTCATCCTGCAAGAGATCGGCCAGTCCCTCGACACGCCCGACGATATCATTTTCGACTGGTTGCAAGAGGTGGCCTTCCCCGATCAGCCGCTCGGCCGTACAATCCTTGGTCCTGCCGAACGGGTCAGCGCATTCAGCCGCAACGATCTGCAAGGCTTCGTGGCCGAACACTACGCCCCCAACCAGATGATCCTCGCGGCGGCAGGGGCGGTTGACCACGACGCCATTGTTGCGCAGGCTGAGGCACTCTTCGGCGATATGGCTCGCGTTGATCGTGCGCCCGAATTGATCCAGCCCGCAGCTTTCGGCGGGGGCGAGCGACGCGAAAACAAGGCACTCGAACAGGTGCACTTCACCCTCGGGCTTGAGGGGCCGAATTATCGGGATCCTGCGATCTACACTGCACAGATCTACGCGGGTGTCATGGGCGGCGGCATGTCCTCGCGCCTCTTCCAGGAAGTGCGGGAAAACCGTGGCCTCTGCTACACGATCTTCGCGCAGGCCGGGGCCTATGACGACACCGGCATGACAACAATCTACGCAGGCACCAGTGCCGAACAAATCGCAGAGCTTGCCGAAGTCACCGTGGATGAGATGAAACGCGCCGCGGACGACATGACAGCCGCCGAAGTGGCACGGGCCCGGGCCCAGATGAAAGCAGGGCTACTCATGGGGCTCGAAAGCCCATCGAACCGCGCCGAACGGCTTGCCCGGCTGTGGTCGATCTGGGGTCGCATCCCGGGGCTCGAAGAAACCATCGCCCATATCGACGATGTGACGACAGGTGATGTGAAAGACTTCGCAGGCCAGATGGCGGGACAAGCGGGGACGGCCATGGCACTTTACGGGCCAGCCGAAGCCGCGCCGACACTTGACGCATTGAAAGCAAGACTGGCTGCCTGATGCTCGGATCACGCAAAAAGGTGCGGATAGAGACCGAGCGCCTGACGCTCCGCCCGCCTGCGCATAGTGATTTCCGGAACTGGGCGTCGCTGCGGCTTGAAAGCCGTGATTTCCTGACGCCGTGGGAGCCGACTTGGGCCAATGACCATCTAAGTCGTAAGGCATTTACCAATCGTGTCTATTGGGCGCAGCGGTCGATCTCCAACGGCACGGCGCTGCCGCTCTTTCTGGAACGGCGCGAGGATGGTGTGGTGCTTGGGGCGATCACACTGGACCATATCAAACGGGGGCCTGCGCAGTCGGGGATCACCGGTTATTGGATCGGTCATCCTCATGCACGCCAAGGCTATATGCGCGAGGCGATCATGGCTCTGGTGCATTACGCCTTCACCACATTGGACCTTAGCCGGATCGAAGCAGGATGCCTGCCGGAAAACACCGCGTCGCGCAGCCTCTTGGAAAAATGCGGCTACAAATACGAAGGCGTGGCGCAAAGCTATCTGCAAATCAACGGGCGCTGGCGCAACCATGTGCTTTACGCCAATCTCAGACACGACCGGCGGGGCAAAACTGACGTCGGATAGGGGAAACGACATGCGCGCAATCACCTACGACCGGTTTGGACCGGCTGATGACGTCCTGACACTTCAAGACCTGCCCACGCCTGCACCACGGGCGGGAGAAGTGCTTGTTCGCCTGCATGCTTCCGCCGTGAACCCTTCGGATGTACGGGCACGGGCAGGGGGGCGGCCCGGTGTCACGAAGCCTCCCTTCCCACAGATCATCCCCCATAGCGACGGGGCAGGGGTGGTTGAGGCTGTGGGAGATGGCGTCGATCCGGCGCGCATCGGCACCCGCGTCTGGATCTGGAACGGCCAATGGGGCCGGGCCTTTGGAACGGCGGCGGACTATATCGCACTCCCCTCAGCGCAAGCCGTGGACCTGCCCGCAAACACATCGTTTGCCCAAGGTGCTGTCCTGGGCATCCCGGCACTGACGGCCTGCCATACCGTCCTCGGCGGAGGCGACATCACAGGCAAAACGGTGCTCGTCAGCGGCGGGGCAGGCAGCGTCGGGCACCTTGCGGTGCAAATCGCCAAACAGGCGGGCGCCACCGTGCTCGCCACGGCGAGCGGGTTGGGCCTGCGAGCAGCCAAAGAGGCAGGGGCAGACCAGGTCTTTGACTACCGCTCCGAAGATCTCGCCAACCAAATCCTTGCGGCAACACATGGACAACTCATTGACCGGATCATCGAGGTCGAGTTCGGCCAAAACATCGCGACGAATACGGACCTTATCGCCGAAGGGGGCACCATCGCCACCTACGGATCTGCAAAGGACATGACGCCAACGCTGCCATTCTACCCGCTGATGTTCAAGGCGGTGACCATCGACATGGCACTGATCTACCTGCTCGACGACGCCACACGGCAGCAGGCCATCAACCACCTTGCCGACATGCTCAACGCAAACGCACTCAACATCCGTATCGCGGCGGAATTGCCGCTCGCGGACTGCGCCAAAGCACACCAACTGGTCGAGGCAGGCAACCGCCAAGGGGCGATCATCCTGACAACTTAGCGTTATTATTGGCCCAAAAATATCCTGGGGGCTGCGGAACGCCCGGAAAATGGTCCAGTGGACCATTTTCAGTGACGCAGGGTCGGAGACCCAGCCCGAAGGGCTTAGGGGGCAAAGCCCCCCAGACGCCCCCTCAGACGCCCTCGATCCCGGTCGCCCGGGCCAAAATATCGACACCCTGCGATTTCCAATAATGCAGCAGGTCGATAAAGATCCAGTTCTCGGCCAGCTTGTCACCGTCACGGCGGTAGATATCTATCACACGAAACTCCCCTCGCTGACCTGTGGCGGGCATGCCCATAAACCCACCAACATGGGCGGCGGTAAAGTTCGGCCAGCCAAAAAACCCACCGTAACTGCCTTCGGCCATGCGGCAGATGTGATTGGTCTTTGAGCGTTCCGCAAAAGCGGCGCGAAAGGGACCAGAATGTTGTTTGGCGTAGCGCTCAATCGTGTAGGTGGACCCGATCCCATGCGGTCCCCACCACAGCATGTCGTCATGCCACGTGCGGGCCAGCTCTTCCTCTAGGGTCATGCCAAGGTTCCACTGGCCCAGATCACCGATCATTGCATTGATCGCATCAAGGGTCTTCTGACCCTCCATAGGGTCTTGCGGCCCATAAAGCAGCGCGTCATGTGGCATCGGCCCCGGCTGGACAAGGAAAGCGCCGGTCTGCGGCCCAAAGGGGTCTTGACCCGCCTGCGCCATCAAATGCGGGATATCAGTGTAAAAGGCAGTCTCAGTGATTTGCCCATCCACAACCTTGGAAAACTCACAGTAGCGCAGCATCGCGATCTTGCGCGTTGGCCGGATTCCTAGCCAGGGGTGATCGAACAGGCCCATCAGGTGCCCCATCGAAACAACCCACACGCTTTGGCCGTCATCGGTCTCGTTGCGGCCCGCAAAGAACACATCTTCGCGGCGCTGCATGCGTGCAAGCGCGCCTTTCAACGGCGTCCAGAACACCTCTGCAACATCAGACGGATCGTCCATTTCGCCGAATGGATGATACCCCCGCCACAGATAACCACCGGCACAGTAACGTTGCATGACGGGCGCAATCGCATCGCCGGACGCCGCGTCGAGGTCCTTGTAGAAGGCCCGTACGAGGTCCTTCTGAGCTTGAAATGTCATGTTGTCTTACCCTTTGACAGCACCTGCGGTCAGGCCAGAGACAATCTGGCGCTGGAAGAAGATGATCATCACAAACAAAGGTGCGGTGACAGACACAGCCGCGGCAACGGCGAACATCACGTTCCCTTTGGTTTGCGTTGTGCCAAGGAAGCTGACGAGCTTGGGCACCATTGTCTGGTTTTCCTTGCTCAAAAGCATCGTAGTCACGGCAAAGTCGTTATAGGCCAACAGGAAGCTGAACAGCCCTGTCGTGATAACCCCCGGCCACATCACCGGAATGATCACATGGCGGAAGGCCTGAAAACGGGTGCAGCCATCGACCATCGCGCTTTCATCAAGGTCCTTGGGGATGTTCTTGAAGAACGCATGCAACATCCACAGGGTGAACGGCTGGTTGATCGCAACAAGAACGATAATTGTCGTGCTCAGGTGGCCCCAAAGATTCCACTCAAAGAACGGCAGCAGATAACCTGAGACAAGCGTAATTGGCGGCATTGCGCGAAAGATCAGCGCAAAGAGCAGGAACCAGAACGCATAGCGATAGGTCGAGCGCGATAGGGCGTAGCCCCCCAGCGTTCCGCATGTCAGCGAGATCGTGACAACACATACACAGACAATCACGGTGTTCAGGGCCGCGCGCCAGAATTCCTCCTGAATCCACGCCCCATAGTAACCATCACCGGTGAACGATCCGCCGGTCTCGACGATGGTCAACGTGCCAAAGATCGAGTTTGCCCAATCGGCCTTGGAAAAGAAGTCACCCTCAACCTTAAAGGACCCCCAAAGCGTCCAGATAAAGGGGAAGGCAGCCATGATCAGCCAGGCGGCCAGAAAACCATAGGCCATGACGTTAACAGCGGGTGAGCGGCGCATTGCTTTTGACATTGGACTACCTCGGGGCTCCGAAATCGCGCCATGTGCGCACAAGGACAGGGGAGAGCAGGATCGCCACCCCAATGATGGTCAGGACAGACGTCGCAGCAGCAGAAGACAACAGACGCGTCTCACCACCAAGATCGTTAAAGATTGCATAGGAGAGCGACTGCGCATGTGCTTGCGCGCTGAAGCTGACGATCGGTTCAAAGACACGGAAGTTGTCCATCAATTGGATCAACGCGATAAACGTCGTCAGCGGCACCAGATGCGGGATCACCACATAGCGGATACGCTGCCAACGCGAGGCGCCATCAATCATCGCCGCCTCAAGCGTGTCTGTGTTCACGGTCTGCAATCCGGCGTAATAAACGATGAAGGCAAATGGGGCAGAGGACCAAATCCCGTAAACCATCAGCATGATCCACATCAGCGGGGTCGAGGCCTTCACCGACAAATTCGGATCATCAGCCAGCCACTGCAAGGCGCTGCCAAGGATACCGTTGGCATCCACCATCCAGAACAAGACCAGCGCACCAACGATAGGTGTGACGATCATGGGAAGTAGTGAAAGGAAAATTGTCGGGCCGCGCATGGCGCGTGCCACCGTGTTCACGCCGATGGCAATAAAGAACCCTGCGATAATCGTCAGGGGGGTCACAATGGCGGTGTAGGTCAGGGTAAAGGACAGCGCGCCATAGAACGGCAGGTTCATGAGGGACGAAAAGAAATCGCCCGTGCTGACACGGCTGGCCCATGCTTCGCCGACTTCATCGACGGCAAGGTGGTTGCGGTCTTTGTAGATGTTCAATCCGGCCCAACGACCAAGCGGCTGCTCTTCACGCAGCGCGGCGGTGGCCTCGGTATCGACGGACTCAGAGGTTGTGCAGCCAAAGGGGCCGCAGTTTTCGACTTCGATAATGACCTGCTCATGCTCTTGATAAAGCGACTGGGTGATCACCGAAACGATCGGGAAGGCGATGAAGGTCAGCATCAACAGGGCTGACGGCAAGACAAACCAGAAAAAGGATGAATGTTTCATACGCGAGGTCCCGGGGAATAAGAGGGTGGGACGGCGCGTGCAGCGCCGTCCCCAAGGTCACTTCTTACTGAAGGAAGCCTTTTTCAATCGCAGCAGCAGTGTAGGCTGCTTCGATGTCTGCCAGTGTCTGCTCGGCGCTTTCGTTGCCCTGCAGGAAGTCGGCAATGTTGTCACCCAGTGCTGTGTGCAGCAGGCCCTGGAATGGGCGCATTGGGTAAGGTGTTGCGCCAGCGGCAACAGTCGCCAGAACGCCTTCGTTCACAGGGGCGGCTTCAAAGCCGTCCATCAGCCAGACAGCTTGACCCATGGTCTCATCGTTCAGGATCGCTGGCGAAGAACCGGCGGCCATTGCGATGAATGTTGCAGCTGCGTCTTCGTCGCTGATGTTCTTGGCCACGGTCCAGCCGTCCCACCACAGTGTTGTCGCAGGTGTGCCGCTGTCACCAACAGTCAAAGGACCGGACACCATCGTGTTCTCATAGACTTCCGGCGCAGAGCCTTCATCGTCCATCAAAACGCCTGTCCGGCTGCCCCACATGTTCATCAATGCAACGTTGCCAGCTTCCCATTCGGCGGAAGTCGCGTTGCTGTCATGTGTCAGGTAGTCGGGGTTCATGTATTCGGTCAGCGCCTTCATCATGTTCAGCGCTTCAACACCTTGTTCATTGTTGATGCTGACCTTGGCTGTGCCGGGCTCAAAGAACTCACCGCCAGTACCGATGTACATGTTGGTGAATTCCTGCGCGAGGTTCCAACCAGCGGCATAAGCGCCACCGAGTGGGTTTTCCATGATGCCAGCAGCACGGATCTGCTCGGCCGCGGCCAGAACTTCCTCATAAGATGTCGGTACGTCAGCACCGATCTGTTCAAGCACGTCAGCGCGGTAAACAAGGTGCTGGGCGTTCGCCATGAACGCGACAGCCATGATGTTGCCGTCTACAGTGATGAGCTGGTGCTGCGGGATATCCTGACCGTATTGGGCGACCAGATCATCCAGCGGGCGGATCACGTCTTCGTTGATCAGGGCCACGATAGAGGAGTTCGCAACGATGGCCGTTGTGTACTCTGCGGGGTTACCGGTCATGCCGGCAACATTCAGCGTCTGGTGGTCGGCGGTCAGGTTGGACGAGAATTCGATCCCCTCACATGCGCCGGCTGCACCTGCAACTGTTTGAATTGCAGGGAATTCATTGCCGATGATGCTGACGCGACCGTCGGCTTCACAGGCCAGCGCGCCAGTCGCGGACAGCGCCACAACAGCAGTTCCCAGCATTGCTGATTTCCAGATTTTCATTTTGAAGAACCTCCCAATGTTCTCAATTTGCCGGATTGGTCCGGACGTCGATGTTGGCCGGTCACGAATCGGACTGGCTTTTGCATACGTTTGCAAGTTAACCTGTAAAAGGCTGGATCAGGCAAGCATTTTGACTGAGGAAAGGCAAAGAATTTTCACACCTCACGATTTGGCCTTGCGGGAATTCAGGAATCAGGCAATGTTTTTGCAAACGTATGCAATTGGGAGGTTGCCGTGGCTGAAATCCAACTCAGGAACGTATCAAAGCGCTGGGGCTCCTTTGTGGGCGTCCAAAGCTTTGACCTAACCATTGCCGACCAAGAATTTCTGGTGCTGCTGGGGCCCTCGGGCTGCGGCAAGACCACCACAATGCGGATGATCGCGGGGCTCGAAGACGCGACCGAAGGGGATATCCTTGTTGATGGCAAGCGGATCAATGACCTTGATCCCAAGGACCGTGACGTGGCCATGGTGTTCCAGAGCTACGCGCTCTACCCGAATTTGAACGTCTACGACAACATCCGCTTTCCACTCAAAGTGCGGGGCGTTCCTCAGTCCGAGCATAAAGATCGTGTGATGCGCGCCTCTGCGATGGTGGAACTGGATGAATTCCTGCACCGCAAACCTGCCGAACTCTCTGGTGGCCAACGCCAACGTGTCGCTCTGGCACGCGCGATTGTCCGGGAACCAAATGTGTTCTTGATGGACGAGCCACTCTCTAACCTTGATGCCAAACTGCGTGTCTCAACCCGTGCGCAGATCAAGAACCTCAGCCACGAGCTGAAGGTGACGACGATCTACGTGACCCATGACCAGATCGAAGCGATGACCCTTGCTGACCGCGTCGTGGTCATGAGCAAGGGGGTCGTTCAACAGGTCGGCACACCCACAGAAATCTATGACAACCCCGCCAATACCTTCGTTGCTGGATTTATCGGATCACCAGCGATGAACCTGATCGACGGGCAGATTGCGAATGGCACATTCACAGCCGAGAACATGTCAGTGTCCGGGTTCCCGGCAGATTACAACGGCCCAGTCACGTTGGGATTCCGCGCAGAGGATGCCAGCGTCGCCGATAGCGCGGCAGAGGTAAACTCGACCGTCTATTCCCTTGAACTGCTTGGTGAGGCGACGATGGTGACCATGCGCGTTGGCGGAACGATCGTCTCGGTCAAATCCGGCAAGGAATACCGCTCCGAGATCGGTGACACCGTTCATGCCAACATCCCGGCAAGCATCTGTCACCTGTTCCACCACGAAACGGGTGAGCGGCTCTGACATATGTCTGGCAGTCCTGCATATGATTTCGTCGTAATCGGCGCCGGTTCGGCTGGCTGCGCGGTGGCTGCAGGTCTGGCCGAGGCCGGGGCAGGGACCATCTGCGTCTTAGAGGCAGGACCGTCTGACGCACACCCATTTGTCAAAATTCCTTTTGCATTGATCTGGATGATGGGATCGCGCCGTGACTGGCGGTTCACATCGGCCCCACAGAAGGCGCTGGGCGGACGACAAATCAATATTCCACGCGGCAAGATGGTTGGCGGGTCAGGCTCGATCAATTCAATGGTCTGGTTTCGTGGCCGCGCGGACGACTTTGATGCATGGGGCGTCGAAGGCTGGTCATGGAAGGACGTGGAACCTGCCTTTGAAGAGGTCGAGGCGCGTCTCACCCCATCCGAATTTGACAGCCCGCATCCGTCGGTGCGCAAGCTCTCGTCGCTTTTCGGGGCAAATGCACCGACAAATCCAACACCTGAACGCGAAAGTGGCGGCGTCTTCCGCTTCAACATGCGCCGCAACCGGCGCTGGTCAGCGGCAGATGCGTTCCTGCGTCCGGCACTCGACAAGGGCATCACGCTGCTGACAGGGCGCGAGGTGACCAAACTCGGGTTTGATGGAACCACCGCGAAAGTGGTGCATTTCACCGATGGCACAAGCGTTTCAGCGCGCAAAGGGATCATCCTTTCGGCAGGGGCCATCGGGTCCCCCGCGATTTTGCTGAACTCTGGCGTGGGGCCGGCAAGGGACCTGCAAGCGGCCGGACGCGATGTGGTTCTGGACGCCCAAGGGGTCGGCGCAAACCTGCACGACCACCCCGGCGCGGGGCTGCATTTCACAGGCAAAGGGGCGGGCTACGGGCTCACACCATCACAGGCCCTAAATTGGCTGACGGCGCCCTTCAGCTATCTTTTCGGCCGCAGGGGCCGCTTCGCATCGCCCACCGTTGAAGGCGGCATGTTCTTTAACGCCCAAGGCGACGACAACACGCCCACCGTCCAAACCCACTTCATCCCGTTCTTTATGAACTGGAAAGGCAGCCGCTACGCGCGCGGCGAAGGGTTCTTTGCTGATGTGTGCCTCTGCCGTCCGAAATCGCGGGGTGCGCTGCGTCTGACCAAGGACGGGATCAGTATCGACTTCAATTTGCTAGCGGACAAGACCGACCTCACCACAATGGTCGCAGGGATCAAGCGACTGCGGTCACTTCTGAAAGACGCTGGGATCAATGCGGACGAAGGCTACCCCGGCGCAGATTGCAGCACCGATGACCAGATCGCGGACTACATCAAGGCACATTGCGGCACGGCCTATCACCCCGTCGGGACACTGAGGATGGGATCAGGGGACGCGCCAGTCACCGCACGTCTTGCAGTCAAAGGGTTGGACAACCTCTGGGTCGCCGATGCCTCCGTTATGCCGCGCATCACATCCGCTAACACCAACGCGCCGTCGATGATGATCGGTCATCGGGCAGGCCAGATTATCGCAGAGGACGCCGCATGACACGTGACGCCAAATCCCAAGCCTCGCTCGATGCTGTCAAAGCGATGGAACAGGGGCTCGCCAACAACGAAATGGATATGCTGAAGTATTTCACCGAAGACTTCACATGGCGCGGCAACTACGGGTCCGGCACCAAGCGCGGGGTCAAGGAATTCCAGCGCAACTGGCAATGGCCCCTGCGGTCAGCCTTTACAGATCGCGAATACATCACCGAACATTTCATGGCGGACGGCGAATGGGCCGCCTGCTTTGGCCATATCGAAGGCACACATTCGGGCACCTTCATGGGCATCGCTGCAACAGGTAAACGCGTCAAAATTCCTTACATGGATTTCTGGCGGGTCGAAGACGGGCGCATCGCCGATAATCCCGTGTCGGTTGATCTGGCCTCTGTGTTGAACCAGTTGGGCGTCGACGTATTCGAGGGACGCGGCTGGGAAAAATACGACCGCGGCGAAGAAGAACCACCCAAACCGGAAGGCTACTGATGGCGCATCTGGCCAACAAACGGATCGCAAAAACCTATCTGGATGCGCTTGCACATCCGGGCGGGCACGATGCGGCAGTGCGGGCGTTCTTTGCGCCCGATGCGGCACTTCATGTGTGTCATCCGTTCAACGACCAGCATGGGCCAGATGCGTATATCGCGCAGGTCCTCACGCCACTTCAGGACGCTTTCACGGGTCTCTACCGTCGCGATTACATTCTGACGGGCGGGGCAGACGCGGGCGGTGAATGGGTGACGATGACCGGTTACTATGTGGGGCATTTCGGCAAAGACTGGCTCGGCATTCCCGCCACCGGCACGCTCTCTTACCTGCGCGTAGGCGAATTTCACCGGATGGAAAACGGCCAAGCGGTCGAAAGCTACATCTTCCTCGACATTCCCGAGTTGATGATCGCAGCAGGGGTCTGGCCGATCAAGGACAGCCCCGGCCGTGATCGCGGCTACACAGGGCCACATCGGGGACCCGCGACGCAAGACGGGCTGCAACTGCATGAAAACGATCCGGCGCGCAGCGAAAGCTCGGCCAGCATGGTCACAGACATGCTGCGCAATCTTGCGACACCGGACGAGGCATGGCGGCCCTACTGGCATGACAACATGGTCTGGTATGGGCCAGCGGCCTTTGGGTCATTCCTTGGCATCGAAAACTTTGCAGGTTTTCAGGTGCCGTTCGAAGGCGCATTCGCGCATTGGTCCGGTGGTGCCGCGGGAAATGGTGTGACGACCCACTTCAGCCGTGCCGCCGATGGCGACTATATCTGGAGCGGTGGCTGGCCCTCGCTGATGTGCGTGCGCAAGGATGCCTTCCTCGACCAGCCCCCCAGCACAGACACGCTGCTGATGCGCGTCTGCGATTGGTGGCGGCGCGAAGACGATCTGCTCGTCGAAAACTGGGTTTTCGTCGATATTCCCGACGTCCTTTTGCAAATGGGCGTCGATCTGTTCCCCGGGCTGCATGATGTCGCACCCGGCCCCCGTATGACATCTCAAGAGGTCTGAACCATGGCTATTACCTATCTCAAATCCGGCAAACCCGAAGCCGAACGCGCAGAAGATGACGCCAAAGTGCGCGGCATCGTGGAAACAACCCTGTCCGACATCGAAAAACGCGGCGATGCAGCGGTGCGCGAACTTTCCGAGAAATTCGACAAATATTCGCCGCCCAGCTTCCTGCTCAGCCAGTCCGAGATTGAGGCCGCTATGTCCAAGGTTTCGACCCGCGACATGGAAGACATCAAATTTGCCCAAGACCAGATCCGCAACTTCGCACAGGCCCAACGCGCGTCAATGACAGATGTCGAAGTTGAAACCATGCCGGGCGTGATCTTGGGTCACAAGAACATCCCCGTGCAATCGGTGGGTTGCTATGTGCCGGGAGGCAAGTTTCCCATGGTGGCATCGGCGCATATGTCCGTGCTGACCGCTTCTGTGGCAGGTGTGCCGCGGATCGTGGCCTCGGCCCCACCGCAGAACGGCGCACCGCATCCGGCGATTGTCGCAGCCATGCATATGGGTGGGGCACATGAAATCTATGTGCTTGGCGGGATGCAGGCGGTGGGCGCAATGGCGCTGGGCACGCAGACCATTGACCCCGTGCATATGATCGTTGGTCCCGGAAACGCCTTCGTGGCCGAAGCCAAGCGCCAGCTTTTCGGGCGCGTGGGGATCGACCTCTTTGCAGGACCGACCGAGACGATGGTCATCGCTGACGACACGGTGGATGCGGAACTTTGCGCCACTGACCTCTTGGGGCAGGCCGAACATGGCTACAACTCGCCTGCGGTGCTGCTGACAAACTCCGAAAAGCTGGCACGCGAAACGCTCGCCGAAATCGACCGCATCCTCGAAATCCTGCCCACATCCGAGACCGCCCGCACAAGCTGGGAAGACTACGGCGAAGTGATCCTCTGTGACACCTACGACGAAATGCTGGCTGTGGCCGATGACATTGCGTCCGAACATGTGCAGGTGATGACAGACCGCGACGACTGGTTCTTGGAAAACATGACCTGCTATGGCGCACTCTTCCTGGGGCCGCGCACAAATGTTGCCAACGGGGATAAGGTGATCGGCACCAACCACACGTTGCCCACCAAGAAGGCAGGGCGCTATACGGGTGGGCTCTGGGTGGGCAAGTTCCTGAAAACCCACAGCTACCAGAAAGTGCTGACAGACGAAGCGGCGACACTCGTCGGTGAATACGGCTCGCGTCTTTGCATGCTCGAAGGCTTTGTGGGCCACGCCGAACAATGCAACATCCGTGTGCGTCGCTACGGGGGCAAGAACGTGGCCTACGGCACGGCTGCTGAATGAGTGACAGCCACGCACATAACAAAGCCGCGCTCGCGCAGCTTCGTGCGGCCCAATATGATTGGGTGGCGGCAGATGTGCGTGCAGCACTTGAAGAACTGACAACACCTGAAACGGTTTTTCGGCTGGCACATCCGTTTGGTGAACACTTGGGCGCAGAGGCTTTCTACAATGCCGCACTTGCGCCTTTGCAGGCCGCATGGCCAGATCTTGAACGGCGCGACTGGATTGTCATGGCAGGCACCGATGATCACGGTGCTGATTGGGTCGGTTGCGGCGGGCACTTCATCGGGACATTTGTTGCGCCCTTCCTCGAGATCCCGCCGACGGGCCATCTGGCCACAATGCGGTTTCATGAATTCTACCGCTTCGTGGATGGCAAGGTCGTGGAATATCAAGCGATCTGGGATATCCCCGAGGTCATGATGCAGGCCGGTGCTTGGCCCATGGCCCCATCATTAGGGCGCGAGTTCTGCGTGCCAGGTCCGGCGTCCGGCGACGGCTTGATCCGCACGGATCGTGACGTCGATCACAGCCTACAAAGCCAGCAGGTCGTTATCGAGATGCTGAACGCTATGAAACGGCACCCCGCCAAAGGTGGGCCGGAATTGATGGAGATGCCGCGCTATTGGCATCAGACAATGAATTGGTATGGACCGGCAGGGATCGGCAGTGCGCGCGGGATCGCTGGCTTTCGGAACTGGCACCAAATTCCATTCCTCAACGGCATGCCAGATCGTGGAAAATATGTGAACAAGATCGTCTACCACTTCTTTGGCGATAATGATTACGTCGGGGTCACGGGGTGGCCGAACATGATCCAGACAGTCTCGGATGACGGCTGGATGGGTATCGCACCTGCGGGCAAAAAGATCACGATGAAAAGCCTTGATTTCTGGCGGCTCGAAAATGGACGGATCCGCGAAAACTGGGTGCTGGTAGATATCATCGACGCCTATAGGCAACTAGGGGTCGATGTGTTTGCGCGCTTACGCGAGTTCAACAAAGCACGCGTCCCTGGCGCTGTCCCCTTCCCGGTAGGAGCAGAATGATGACACTGCCACACACACCCTCATTCCGCCTTGATAGCAAACGCGCATTGGTGGCAGGTGGGTCGTCCGGGATCGGATTGGCGGCAGCCGTCGCATTGGCCGAAGCCGGGGCAGAGGTAACGCTGGCAGCGCGCAGTGCAGACAAGCTGACAGATGTCGTAGCCCAGATGACAGAGGCAGGCTTGCAGGCCAAAGCCCTCTCACTCGACGTTTCAGACGTCGCCGAAACCGAAGCAGCCATAGCCGCGGATGGCCCCTTTGACGTGCTGGTGAACTCTGCGGGCCTTGCGATCCATTCGCCGGCGCTTGAAACGACCGAAGCGGACTTTGACGCAGTGAGCAACATCAACGTTAAAGGAGCATACTTTTTGACGCGCGCTGTGGCTAATGGGCTCATTTCGGCAAACAAACCCGGCAGCCTGATCAATATCACCAGCCAGATGGCGCTGGTGGGCGGGATCGACCGCGCGGTCTATTGTGCAACCAAGCACGCGGTCGAAGGCTTTACCAAAGCCATGGCAATCGAATGGGGCAAACAGGGCATCCGCGTCAATACGCTAGGGCCAACCTTCATCCGCACACCGCTGACCGAGCAGACGTTCAGCAATCCCGACCGCGTGGCGTGGATCATGGACAAGATCAAACTGGGGCGCGTGGGCGAAGTGACAGACATGATGGGGCCTGTCGTCTATCTGGCGTCCGATGCTTCGGCGCTGATGACAGGGGCACATCTGTCCTTGGACGGGGGCTGGACAGCGGACTGATGGAAAAAATCACCTCTCTTCAGGTCGCAGAGCGCGCAGGGGTCAGCCAGTCGGCTGTCAGCCGGGTTTTTACACCTGGTGCATCGGCCAGCGCCAAAACCGTCGAGAAGGTGAAGAAAGCCGCCGCAGAGCTTGGGTATCGTCCCAATATGATGGCGCGGGCGATGATCACGGGCAAAAGCCGGATCATCGGACTTGTTGTGGCCTATCTGGACAACCAGTTCTACCCGCTGGCGCTGCAACTGCTATCCAACGCGCTGCAAAAGCAAGGCTACCACATCCTCGTCTTTACCGCGCCCAATAGCCAAGGAGCGGCCGCAGAAGTTATGGCAGAGCTGCTTGACTATCAGGTGGACGGGATCATCACCATGTCGGTGGGCATGACAAACGATCTGACCAAACGATGTGCGGACGCAGGCATCCCCGTCGTCATGTTCAACCGTGGGCAGGAAGAGGGCGAAATCACGTCCGTTACGTCTGCGAATGTCAAAGGGGGGGCGGCAGTGGCGGAATTCCTGCTGTCCTGTGGGCATCGGACATTCGGTCATGTCAGTGGCTGGCATGGTTCCTCGACAGGGCGCGACCGGCAAAAGGGATTTTGCGACAGGCTTGCCGCCGAAGGGATCACCGCACAGATCATCGACGGGATGTATGCGCGCGAGGCCGCGGCGCAGGCTGCGCGGGACATGATGGACAGTGCAACGCCTCCGGACGCGATCTTTGTCGGCAATGACCATATGGCCTTTTCCGTGCTCGATACCCTGCGCGGGGACCTTGGGCTCAGCGTGCCGCATGACGTGGCCATCGTCGGCTATGACGACGTGCCACTGGCAGCTTGGGCGGCCTATGATCTGACAACCATGCGGCAGCCTGTGAACCGCATGGTCGAGGCAACAGTGACAAGCCTGCTTAGTCGAATCAACGACCCCGGGACACCCACCGAACGCATTGAAATCGAAAGCCCGCTAATCCAGCGCGGCACTACCAAAGGACCAAAAACATGAAGGGCTTTTCCAACCGCTGGAAAGATTTTCCCGACTACATCATCGGCATCACCAAAGAAATCTGGGAAGACCGGGGTGTTGGTACGCTCAACCATTACTACGCGCCGGATATCCCGGTGCGCTCGCCCATGGGCATTCAGCGGGGAAACCAGGCGGTCATTGCGTCGACCATGGCAACGATCAACGAATTCCCGGACCGCGAACTCTTGGGCGAGGACGTGATCTGGTCGGGTGACGAAAACACAGGCTACCTGTCATCGCACCGGCTCTTGACGAAAGCGACGCACTCACGCGACGGACAATTCGGGCCAGCGACAGGAAAACACTGGCAGGTCTATGTGATTGCCGACTGCGCTGCAAAAGAAGACACGATCTACGACGAATGGCTGATCCGCGACTACGGCGGGATCGTGCGGCAACTGGGCATGGACCCCAAAACCTATGCCGGCGAACTCATCGCGCGCGAAGGCGGGGCGGAGAACTGCAACAAACCCTTCGTGCCGGCGATGGACGTTGATGGCGGATATCACGGGACTGGCAACGACAATGAATGGGGACAGCGTTATGCCGATACGCTGACCCGCATCATGGCCCATGACTTCACCCATATCCGCGACAGCTATGACCGGGCTTGCATCGGTGAATACGCAGGGGCGAAACGCGTGACTGGTTGGGACGGCATTCTGGAATTCTGGATCGGCCTGCGGTCGTCCTTCCCCCATGCGGAATTCAAAATCCACCACCAGATCGGCATGGAAGGCAACATGCTGTCACCGCGCGCCGCAATCCGCTGGTCGCTGGATGGCAAACACGAGGGCTGGGGGACATTCGGTGAACCCACTGGCGCCCATGTCCACGTGATGGGCATGTGCCACGCGGAATTCGGACCCTACGGGCCTGACGGTGTGGGGCTGCGGCGCGAATTCGCGCTCTATGATGAAATCGCGATCTGGAAACAGATTTTGATGCAGGAAAGCTGACGCAAGCACGCCGCGCAGCAGGGTCAAAGCTATGGATATCTACACCTTCGCTGAAAGACTGATGAAAATGGACGACGCCACATGGCGCCGCCACGCCAATCCGCTTAGCGGTTGGACACGGTTTCTTTTCGGTATGGCGCCGCTTTTTCTGGCGATCTACGCGCGGGTCTGGATTGGCTGGTGGGCGCTGCCGCTGGCACTCCTTGTTGTGGTTTGGATCTGGCTAAACCCAAGGCTCTTTGCCGAACCCAAAGACTATGGCGCATGGATGTCACGCGGTGTGCTGGGCGAGCGCATCTGGCTTGCGCGTGATCGCTATGACGTGCCTGCACACCACGTGCCCGTCGCGCATGCGACGACGGTCTTTGCCGCCGTCTTTGCCCTTTGTGCGATCTGGGGCGTGATCGTTCTCGATCCCTGGACCACGGCCCTAGGCGTGGCTGGCACGATTGTTTCAAAGGCATGGTTCGTGGACCGGATGGTCTGGCTCCATGTCGACCTGACTGAAATTCCCATGGGAGCGGCGATGCCGGCGCCCACCTTACCTCAACTGAAAGTTCAAACATGACACCCGCTGAAATGGAATCCCGCATTGTCCGCTACGGCGACCTGCAACCTTGCAAGACCGCCTTTATCGACGCCCATACCCCCGGGTCGGATCAGAAGGAAAACTTCACCATCATCGGTGGCGGAGTCTCCGAAAGCCCCGACCAGCACGTGCACATCGGCATTCCGCATGGGTTCAATATCGGGGCGGCAGGACAGCCGCCCAAATGCCGCAACTCTCTGCATGATCACCACACCGCCGAGGCGTTCTTTGTGCTCAAAGGCCGCTGGCGCTTTTTCTGGGGCCGCTGGGGCGACGCGGGCGAGGTCGTGCTGGAAGAGGGCGACATCTTCAACATCCCCACCGGTATCTTCCGCGGTTTTGAAAACATCGGCACTGATTACGGGATGATCATGGCGATCTTGGGGGGCGACGATGCAGGCGGCGGCGTCATGTGGGCACCGCAAGTCATCGAAGATGCCGCCGATCACGGTCTGGTGCTGGGCGAGGACGGCAAACTTTACGACACCAAGCGGCAACAGAAACTGCCCGAAGGCGTCAACCCGATGCCTGTCATGTCGGACGCAGAACTCGCCAAACGGCCAGAGCCAACAACCCGCGAGGTGCTGCCAAACCACGTGGCCCGTTATTGGGACATGATGGCGATGGCTGACAAGAAGCCGGTCAATGTGATCGGGGAACACGGTCTCTTGCGGGACAAACCGGGGTTCGAGGTCGATTTTATCACCCGCGGGTCAGCGACCGCAGCTAAACACAGCCACAAATACCCTTCGGTGCTGATGCCGATGCGCGGGCACTGGAAGGTCGATTGGGACGGGGGCAGCGCAACGCTTGCACCGGGCGACACAATGTCTGTGCCCGAAAACCTCGCGCATAGTGCCGTGCCGTCAATGACAGGCGAAGCCAGCCTTTACCATGTCGTCGCAACAGGCGATCCTGCCGGTAAAACCTGGAAAGGTTAACATCCCTCTAGGGAACCGATTGCCATACGTTTTGCCGACACTTTGCCGACGCAAGGCCGACATCAAAGGAGAGACCAAATGTCGAAAGTCTTAACAACCCACGTGGGGTCATTGCCGCGCACCCAAGAGGTCGTGGATTTTATCTTCGCCCGCGAACACGGGAAAGACTACGACACAGACGCCTTTGACGCAGCAATGACCTCAGCAGTGTCAGAAACCGTGAAAAAACAAGTGGATGCAGGGATCGATATCGTCAGCGACGGCGAGACCTCCAAGATCTCCTATGCCACCTACGTCAAGGACCGCTACACAGGGTTCGATGGGGACAGCCCCCGCAACGCGCCTGCCGACCTCAAGCAATTTCCCAGCTTTCTCAAGCGCTTAGCCGACGACGGCGGCACCCCGCAATACGCGCGCCCCATGTGCGTGGGCGAGGTGAAATCCAAAGGGCAGGGCGAGTTGGAAAAAGACATCGCCAACCTGAAAGGGGCGATGGCAGAACACGGGGTCGAGCGGGGCTTTATGAACGCGGCGTCCCCGGGCGTTATCTCATTGTTTTTGCAGAACGATTACTACAAATCACGCGAGGCTTATCTCGCGGCTTTGGCCGACGCGATGAAGGCTGAATATGAAACTATCGTGGCCGCGGGCCTAGATCTGCAACTCGATTGCCCCGACCTTGCGCTGTCAAGACATATGCTTTTCAATGACTTAAGCGACGATGAGTTTCTCAAAATCGCAGGCGCCCATGTCGAAGCGCTCAATCACGCACTGTCGGACGTGCCGGCGGAAAAGGTGCGCGTGCACATTTGTTGGGGCAACTACGAAGGGCCACATGTCTGCGACATCCCCATGTCCAAAATGTTCGACACGCTGATGGCCACGAAGTCGCGCTATGTGCTGTTCGAAACGTCAAACCCTCGCCACGGGCATGAGTGGTCCGTGTTCCGCGACCGGAAGGCCGATATACCCGACGACAAAGTGCTGGTGCCGGGCGTTGTGGACACCACAACCAACTTTGTCGAACACCCCGAACTTGTCGCCCAACGTATTGAGAGATTTACAGATATCGTGGGCGCAGAACGCGTGATTGCCGGATCGGATTGTGGTTTTGGAACCTTCGCCGGCTTCGGCGCCGTGGACCCCGAAATCGCCTATGCCAAGCTTGCCACACTGGCTCAAGGGGCGGCCCAAGCGAGCTAAAAACCCATTGGACGCGGGCGGGAAATGCGCCATTTAGCAAGGCAGATAAAGGACCTGCCATGCTGAATTCCGTGACCCCCGCCTTTGCCGACCAGCTGCGCGCGACGCTACCCACTGCGACCTTCAAAGAGGAAACGGATGGGTATTTTGCCGAACCGCGCGGGCGTTGGGGCGGTCAGGGGCTGGTCGTCGCACCAGCCAGCACCGAAGAGGTCGCGACAGTCGTGAAGGCTTGCGCAGCGGGGCGGATCGGCATCGTGCCCTATAGCGGAGGGACGGGCCTTGTTGGCGGTCAGCTCAAGGCCGAAGGCCCCGCGCCGGTGGTGCTTTCGCTTGAACGGATGAACAAAATCCGCGCTGTTTACCCTTCTGAAAATGTCTTGGTGTGTGATGCGGGCGTGATCCTTGCGCATGTGCAGCAAGCCGCGGAAGAACACGGGCGCTTGTTTCCGCTTTCGCTCGCGTCCGAGGGGTCGGCCCGGATCGGGGGCCTGCTGTCGACGAATGCAGGTGGCGTGAATGTTCTGCGCTATGGCAACGCGCGTGCGCAGTGCCTCGGGCTTGAGGTTGTGCGCCCTGATGGGACGATCTGGCACGGGCTGACGCGATTGCGGAAAGACAACACCGGCTATGATCTGCGGAACCTGATGATCGGGGCGGAAGGGACTCTGGGGATTATTACGGGGGCGGCGCTGAAGCTATCGCCGCGCCCAGCTGGCATTGGGGCTGCCATGATGGCGGTGCCGTCACCTGCGGCCGCACTCGACCTGCTGGCTTTGGCAGGGGACATGATCGGTGAAGGCATCTCCGCGTTCGAGATCATGCACCGTGAGGGGTTTGCGTTCCTGGCAGAGGTAGGGCCAGAGGTGCCTGTGCCGCTTGATCCCGTCCCGGAATGGACAGTGCTTGTCGATGTGGGGCTGCCGGGTGGGCTCAGCCCAGAGGCCGCACTCGAAAACCTGTTCGAGGCCGCTTTTGACAAAGGCCTCGTCACAGATGGGGTCATTGCGCAAAGCCATGCGCAACGTGATGCCTTCTGGGCTATCCGTGAGAACATTCCCGAGGCAAACCGCCGGATCGGGTCTGTCAGTTCACATGATATTTCAATTCCGCTCAGTGCTATTCCCGATTTCATCGACCGCGGGAAACAAGCGCTGGCAGAAGTCGGGGCATTTCGCATCAACTGCTTCGGTCACTTGGGTGATGGAAACCTGCATTACAACGTCTTTCCCATCCAAGGGCGCAACCGTGCCGACTACGAAACGGAACGACCGCGCGTGAAAGAGGTCGTGCATGACTTGGTTCATGCGTGTGAAGGATCCGTCAGTGCCGAACACGGCGTGGGGCGTTTGAAGGTCAAAGACCTCGAAAAATACGGCGATCCGGCCAAACTTGCGATGTTGCGGGCGATCAAGGACGCGCTGGACCCATTGGGTATCATGAACCCCGGTGCGGTGCTGCGCGAGAAGACCTGACGCCTGACGACTTGCGACGTCGGAGCCTCCGGCGGGAGTTTTGTTTGGAGAAAGAAGTCATTAACTGCTATTCGCTATGATCCCCGCGCTGCCGCAGCTGGAGAGCGAGCAGTCGTGGAGTGAGAAGTCGCCCGGCGCTGGACCCCACAAGGTCAGTCTGTAGCGGACAGCAGTTGCCGGGCGCGCTTGTCTTCTTATTCCCCAAAAACTCCCGCCGGAGGCGTCAATCGCCCTCAAAGGCGCACAAGGCATGCACATCCATGCCCAAGCCTTCCAGCTTGGCCCGACCGCCGATATCCGGCAGATCGATCACGAATGCGCAGCCGATCACCTCGGCCCCCATGCGTTCGATCAGTTTGATCCCTGCTTCGGCTGTGCCGCCGGTGGCCAGCAAATCGTCAACCAAAAGCACTTTTTCACCCGCCTGCAGCGCGTCGTCATGCACCTCCATCGTCGCGGTGCCGTATTCGAGCGTGTAGTCCTGTTCGATCGTCTTACCGGGCAGCTTGCCCTTTTTGCGGATCGGCACAAACCCCAAGGACAGCTGATGCGCAATCGCACCGCCCAAGATAAAGCCGCGCGCCTCAAGCCCCACCACCTTGTCGATGGGTTGGCCCGCGTAAGGGTGCAGCAACTGGTCAATCGCCATGCGGAAGCCGCGTGGATCGGCAAAAAGTGTGGTCACATCCCGGAACATGATCCCTTCATGGGGGAAATCGGGGATCGTGCGGATGTAGTCTTGGACAGTTTTCATGGGTTTTCCTAAAGTACGCGGCCTGCAACGGCATCGAGTTTTGCGATCAAGGCGGGGTCCCGTTTTTCGGGCGCAGTCATGATCGCGAATTCAAGCGCGCGGTCGCACCCATGCGGGCAGGGCGCGTGGTCGGCCCCAAGCAGTGCAGGCAGTCGGCTGACGAGGTCTTGTGCCTTGGTCCCATTCCCCTGCAAAGTGGCAATCACTTCTGCCACGTCAACCGCCCCGTGGTCAGGGTGCCAGCTATCGTAATCCGTCACCATCGCAATCGATGCATAGCAAATCTCGGCCTCGCGGGCGAGCTTGGCCTCTGGCATATTGGTCATGCCGATTACGTCACAGCCCCATGCGCGGTAGAGTTTGCTTTCGGCCTGCGACGAGAACTGCGGCCCTTCCATGGCAAGATAGGTCCCCCCTTCATGCACCGTGATCCCGGCATCGCGGGCCGCAGTTGCGCAATCCTCCGACAGGCGCGGACAGGTTGGATGGGCGACGCTCACGTGTGCCACGCAGCCTGTCCCGAAAAAGGATTTCTCGCGTGCAAAGGTCCGGTCAATGAATTGATCCACGATGACGAAATCACCCGGCGCCATTTCTTCGCGGAATGACCCGCAGGCGCTGACGCTGATGATATCAGTGACACCGAGTCGCTTCATCGCATCGATATTGGCGCGGTAAGGGACGGTCGTCGGTGAATGCACATGCCCCCGTCCGTGGCGCGGCAGGAACGCCATCGCCACGCCATCAAGTGTTCCGGTCAGAATTTCGTCCGATGGCGCCCCCCAAGGGCTTTGCACGGTCACCCATTCGGCGTTTTGCAGCCCCGCCATTTGGTAAATGCCTGAACCACCAATAATTCCGATCTTGGTTTGCATGGATGACCTCGCCTGTCTGTCGCCTGCACTCTTGCCGCTTCCGCACCAAATGTGAAGCCTGAACGCCCGCGTGCCAATGCCGCAACACTGTCATGCGCGCGCGGCTGAGGGGGTGACAAGCCCGCAGCCCTTCGTTAGTTGGGCGCTCAAACGACTTCCCCCTGATGATAGGTATCTTCTATGGCCCGCGCACTCTTGGCGAGTTTCGCTGACAATCTTCAACTTCGCGACCCCAATGCCCCGATGACCGCAGGCCAGTTCCGGACAGAGATCCTTTCGGGGCTGACTGTCGCCCTTGCCCTTGTCCCCGAGGCGGTTGCCTTTGCCTTTGTGGCCGGTGTTGAGCCTCTGGTCGGTCTTTATGCCGCCTTTATCGTTGGCCTGATCACCGCCCTTTTTGGCGGGCGTCCGGGCATGATTTCAGGTGCCACTGGTGCTTTGGCCGTTGTCATGGTCAGCCTTGTTGCGGTCCACGGGGTTGAATACCTTTTTGCCACCGTCGTTTTGATGGGGCTGATCCAGATCGTCGTGGGCATCATGCGCTGGGGCAAGTTTATCCGATTGGTGCCACACCCAGTGATGTTGGGATTTGTGAATGGTCTGGCGATTGTGATTTTTCTGGCTCAGCTGGGCCAGTTTCAGGTCCCCGGTTCGGCTGAACATGCAGGTCACGGGATGGCCAATGGCGAATGGCTCTCGGGTGCGCCGCTCTATCTGATGTTGGGTCTGGTTGCGCTGACCATGGCGATTATCTGGGCGATGCCGAAGTTGACCAGCATCATTCCTGCACCATTGGCGGGTATCGCTATTGTTGCGGCAATCGTGATTGGCTTCGGGCTTGAGGTCCCGCTTGTGGGCGATCTGGCGAGCATTGAAGGAGGTTTGCCTGCCTTCCATGTCCCGATGGTGCCCCTGACGTGGGAGACGTTTGAGATTATCCTGCCCTACGCTCTGATCCTTGCCGCTATCGGCCTGATCGAAAGCCTTCTGACACTGAACCTTGTGGGCGAAATGACGGGCAAGCGCGGTGGTGCGAGCCAGGAATGTCTGGCCCAGGGGGCCGCAAACACGGTCACTGGTTTCTTTGGCGGCATGGGGGGCTGTGCCATGATCGGGCAGTCCATGATCAACGTCAAATCTGGCGGGCGGACACGCATCGCAGGTACGGCGGCAGCCCTTTTCCTGCTGAGCTTCATCCTCTTTGCCAGCCCGCTGATTGAACAGATCCCGCTGGCCGCCTTGGTCGGCGTGATGTTCATGGTGGTGATCGGGACATTCGCCTGGAACTCTTTGCGGATCCTGCGCAAGGTGCCGCGCACGGATGCATTTGTGACGATCCTCGTGACGATTGTGACTGTGGCGACCGATCTTGCCACGGCGGTTGTTGTGGGCGTCATTGTCTCGGCTCTTGCCTACGCTTGGAGCAACGCGACCCGCATCCATGCCATCAAACGCGAAAGCCGCACTGAGGAAGGTGCACAAGTCTATGAAATCCAGGGCCCGCTGTTCTTTGGCTCGGCTG
>CAYLMZ010000025.1:16874-26448 GCA_964385035.1 uncultured Loktanella sp. | reverse complement strand
CTCTTGGCTTTGGGGGCAGAGGTTACTTTTGTCACGGGCCCCGCGGATGCAGAGCTTCCACAAGGGGCAACCGTGGTTGAGGTCGAGACAGCGAAAGCGATGCTTGACGCCGTGACCTCAGCCAAGCCCGCCGACGCTGCTGTCTTTGCAGCTGCCGTGGCCGATTGGCATGTCGCCAACGCCGGAGACAGCAAGATCAAGAAAGACGGCAACGGCTTACCGCAACTCGATTTTGCAGAGAACCCCGACATCCTCGCAACCGTTTCGCAGATGACCGACGGGCGGCCGGGGCTCGTTGTTGGCTTTGCAGCCGAAACAGATGACGTGATCGCGAACGCGACCGCGAAACGCCTGCGCAAAGGGTGCGACTGGATCGTCGCCAATGACGTCTCACCCGAAACTGGCATCATGGGCGGATCAGAAAACGCGATCACCCTGATCAGTGCAGATGGGGCAGACACCTGGGACCGGATGAGCAAATCCGCCGTCGCCACAAAACTGGCGGCCCGCATTGCAGAGGCTTTGGCGTGAGCGTCTCAATCACATTTCTTTGGGAAGACGGGGCTGACCAATCCTTTGGCTTGCCTGCCTATGAGACACATGGGGCCGCGGGTGCCGATCTGCGGGCCAATTTTGATGATCGGCAAAGTGTCAGGCTTGCACCTATGCAGCGCGCATTGATCCCCACGGGGTTGCGGATGGCCATTCCGGAAGGCTTTGAAGTGCAGATCAGACCACGCTCGGGGCTTGCGCTAAAACACGGGGTGACGCTTGTAAACACGCCCGGCACGATCGACAGCGACTACCGCGGGCCGTTGGGGATCATCGTCATCAATCTGGGAGACAGCGACTTTGTCGTGACCCATGGGATGCGGATCGCACAGATGGTTGTGGCCCCGGTGGTGCAAGCCAATCTGCACCTCGTTGCCCGCCTTGACGAAACAACCCGTGCTGCGGGCGGATTTGGGTCAACAGGCCTATGATTATGGTCGGCACCATGGTCGCCACCCTTTGGGTGATCGGCTGGGCGATGAAAGTCCCCACGGCTGCGCGGTGGAACATGACCGCAATCCTGCTGGTAGCCGTCATGATCGGTCATGTCATTTTGCCTGACGGACATCCATTGCGCATGGCAACAGGTGGGGACGCGCGGCTTTGGGCGATCATCTTTGGGTTTGGGGTGCTTGTCTGGGGGTATCGGAAATTCCTTGCCCGTTTGCGCGCCAAAGTCACTGCACAAGAGAAGACAGCGGCGCCATTGCGGTCCGAAAACTTCTCGGAAACGGAACTGGAACGCTACGCCCGTCACATCATTCTGCGCGAAGTGGGTGGTGTCGGGCAAAAGGCCCTGCGCGAGGCATCGGTGCTGGTGATCGGAGCAGGGGGGCTTGGTGCGCCAGCGCTGGAGTATCTGTCGGCCGCGGGCGTCGGGACAATCGGTGTGATTGATGATGACACAGTTGAGAACGCCAATTTGCAGCGTCAGGTCATCCATCTGGATCGCAATATCGGTGTGCCCAAGGTCCATTCCGCCGCCGAGATGATGCGCGCCCAAAACCCGTTCGTGGATGTGCGGCCCTACCACCGCAGGCTCGAGGCCGATATCGCACCAGAGCTTTTTGCCGACTATGACATCATCCTTGATGGGTCTGACAATTTTGCGACCCGTTATCTGGTCAATGAAACGGCTGTGGCTTTGGGCAAGCCACTGGTGGCTGCGGCCCTGACCCAATGGGAAGGCCAGATCAGTGTCTATGACCCTGCCAATGATGCGCCATGCTACGCTTGTGTCTTTCCGCAAGCACCTGATCCCAGCCTTGTGCCATCCTGCGCCGAGGCCGGTGTGATCGGGCCACTGCCCGGTGTGATCGGGTCGATGATGGCGGTTGAGGCGGTCAAACTGATCACGGGCGCGGGAGACACGCTTGCCGGGCGTTTGCATTTTTATGACGCGCTTTACGGGCAGTCCCGAACAATTGCGATCAAACGGCGCCGTGATTGCGAGGTCTGTGCGCCATCCTAGCTGAAGTCTTATGCCGATAGGCAGGATTTTGAGTTTTTTTGCCAAGATGAAGCAGGAGCGGTGGCGCGTCCAAAGCGCAGGCCCTACCTTCATGCCAAAGGAGATTTGCCATGACCAATCCGTTGCTTGCCGACTGGGACACGCCCTACGGGCTTCCGCCATTTGACGAGATTTCAGACGATGATTTTGCCCCCGCGGTGACAGAAGCTTTGGCGCATTCTCGTGCGAACATCGCCGCGATTACAGAGAATTCCGACGCGCCGGATTTTGACAACACGATTGTCGCCTTGGAGCGGGCCGATGAACTTCTTAGTCGTGTCCTTGGCGCTTTCTACAATGTCGCCGGCGCTGACAGCAATGCCAAGCGGGAAGAGTTGCAGCGCGAATTTGCACCGATGCTCAGCGCCTATGGCTCGGAAATCACCGAGAACAAGGCGCTTTTCGCCCGTGTTGACGCTGTTTGGCAAAAGCGCGACGCCCTTGATCTGACGGATGAACAAAAGCGTGTGCTGATGCTGACGCGCCGCGGATTTGTCCGCTCTGGCGCCCGGCTTGAAGGTGACGAGGCCAAGCGCCTGCGCGAGGTCAAATCGCGGCTCTCGGTGCTGGGGACTTCATTTACCCAGAATTTGCTTGCTGACGAACGCTCCTGGTTCATGCCTTTGGGCGACGATGATCTTGCAGGGCTGCCGGAGTTTGTCATTGCAACCGCCCGCGCCGCG
Organism: uncultured Loktanella sp.; assembly: GCA_964385035.1. Lineage (GTDB taxonomy): Bacteria > Pseudomonadota > Alphaproteobacteria > Rhodobacterales > Rhodobacteraceae > Yoonia. Next base: position 23,703 of record CAYLMZ010000025.1, on the reverse strand, counting down.
GGCGAGGAAAAAGGCGCAGGGGGTCCGGTGGTGACCCTGTCCCGTTCCTTGATCGTACCGTTCTTGCAGTTCTCGGATCGTCGCGATCTGCGCGAAAAAGCTTATGAGGCTTGGGGGGCGCGTGGCGCAAATGGTGGCAAGACCGACAACCGCGCGATCGCGGCGGAAACCCTGAAATTGCGCGAAGAGCGTGCGAACCTTCTGGGCTATGACACTTTTTCTGATTTCAAACTTGAGACCGAGATGGCAGGCACCCCGCAGGCCGTGCGCGATCTCTTGATGAACGTCTGGGCGCCTGCGAAATTGGCAGCCGAGGCCGATGCGGACGCCCTCACAAAGATGCTGCATGCCGACGGTTTCGATGGCCCGCTAGAGCCGTGGGACTGGCGGTATTATTCCGAAAAGCGGCGCAAGGAACTCCATGACCTCGACGAGGCAGAGCTGAAACCTTACCTCCAGCTGGACCGGATGATCGAAGCCGCTTTTGCTTGCGCCAATCGCCTCTTCGGTCTGGAATTCACGCCTGCGAAGGGGCCTATCTATCATCCTGATGTCCGACTTTGGGATGTCACCCGCGATGGTGAGCATGTCGCCCTTTTTATCGGTGATTACTTTGCCCGAGGCTCCAAACGCTCGGGCGCGTGGTGTTCGGCTATGCGCAGCCAAAGCCGTGTTGCTGATGATGTGCGCCCACTGGTCGTCAACGTGTGCAATTTTGCGAAACCGTCCGAGGGCCAGCCTGCACTCTTGTCTTATGACGATGCGCGGACGCTCTTTCATGAGTTTGGCCACGCCCTGCATCAGATGCTATCGGATGTGACCTACGAAAGCATTTCGGGCACCTCTGTCGCGCGCGATTTCGTGGAACTGCCCAGCCAGCTTTATGAGCATTGGCTGGAAGTGCCAGAGGTCCTGGCCGAATTCGCCACCCACGCCGAGACGGGTGAGGCGATGCCAAAGGCGCTGCTGGACAAAGTGTTGGGGGCCGCCACCTACGACATGGGTTTCCAGACGGTTGAATATGTGGCTTCTGCCCTTGTTGATCTGGGCTTTCATGATGGGCCCGCCCCGGCCGATCCAATGCAAAGACAGGCGGAGATCCTCGAAGAGATCGGGATGCCCCATGCCATCCGTATGCGCCACGCGACCCCGCATTTCGCGCATGTTTTTGCAGGCGACGGCTATTCCAGCGGCTACTACAGCTACATGTGGTCAGAGGTCATGGACGCCGATGCCTTTGCCGCCTTCGAAGAAGCGGGCGATCCCTTTGATCCGGCAACAGCGAAACGGCTTGAACAGACGGTCCTTTCGTCCGGTGGATCGGTGGATGCAGCAGAGCTTTATACAGCATTTCGTGGCCGCTTGCCGGGGGTCGATGCGCTGCTCAAAGGACGGGGACTGGATCGGGCGGCCTAGCCTGACTTTGCGTTCTGTACGCTGTGTTTCAAATGGTCATTGAGCGATGCATATGCCGCACCATTTTCCAGTGATGCTCTTGTGACGATGCAAAGACCGCCTGCGTGCCAAATCACGATGTATTTGGGAAACCAGATCACACGTCTGATGTTTGCGTAGCAGATATAGGTTCCGCCGGACCGTCTGACGAGGCTGGGAATGCGGATGCCTTCCGACCCGATAATGATCTGGCGGGGCGGCAACCGGCTGCCTCTGACAAGGGCAGCCCCAAAGGCCGCAAGTCCGCCGAAAACCATCAGCGCAATCCAGTTGATGGGCTGGGCCGGGTCGCGCAAAGTTGCGCCAACAGCGATCGCAAAAAGCGGGAGCATGCAAAACAGGATCACAAGGCCAGAGGCGCGGTTTGCGCGATAGGGGAACGCCACCTTAGCCATGGCGCTAATCGCGGATCTCGGCCTCGGTCACGCCCCAAAGGGCCGCTTTTGGGGCCCAGCCGCGATATCCGCCCGCGCTCAGCTGGCACCAATCGGGGTCGCAATCGCCAAGGCGGGCCACCACGCCGCGTTCCAGTATCGCGTTCTCGGTCGCGTCAGTGTCGGGGCGGGCATAGAGCACGGTTTGCTCAGCATCGATGATCACTGTGCGCGCGCCCGAGAGCATGCGAAAATGGACCCAGCCACCCTGACCATCGCGGTCAACGACGCGGCGCCAGTGACCGTATTCGGCAACAACACGCAGCGGCATGTCGCGGCGCTTGAAGATCCAATCGATCCGGTGCGACAGTGACGGACCACGGCGGACGTTGGCCTCGGATGCGCGCAGCGACACGTAGCGGGGCAGGGGTAGGTTTGTTTCAGGACCGATTGCAGGGCCGGCAGCGACTTCTTGTGCGGATGCAGGCCCCGCAGCCGCCGCCAAGGCGATTGCCACTACACTGATCAAGTGCGCCAATCGGTTCATTCTTTGCCCAATACTGCTCTTTTGCGGCGCGCGGTTCTTGTGCTGCGCGTCCCTTTCGCGCAACCTGCCATGCAAAGGGGCCGTTGAAAACCCAGGAGGAGATATCGATGCCAGGTAAGCATGTAAGTGTTGTTGTGACGCGACGGTTGCCTGAGGTTGTCGAAACGCGATTGAAAGAACTTTTCAACGTGACCTTGCGCGACACCGACGCAGCCATGACCACCGACGAGCTTGCGGCGGCAATGGCAGAGGCTGATGTCTTGGTCCCCACAATCACCGATAACATCGACGCGGCCCTGCTGGCGCGGGCGGGTGACCGGCTGAAACTGATTGCCAATTACGGGGCTGGGGTGGACCACATTGATGTGGCAACCGCACGGCAGCGGGGCATCCACGTCTCGAATACACCGGGCGTGATGACGGAAGATACCGCCGATATGGTCATGGCTCTGATGATGTCGGTCAGCCGGCGGATGGGCGAAGGCATGGCGCTTGCCAAATCCGGCGACTGGCAGGGCTGGTCGCCGACGGCCATGCTAGGCACGCGGTTGCGGGGCAAGCGGTTGGGCATTCTGGGCATGGGGCGGATCGGGCAAGCTGTGGCGCGGCGCGCCAGTGCTTTTGGCATGGGTGTGCACTACCACAATCGCAAGCGTTTGCGCCCCGAGGTCGAAGAGGATCTTGATGCAACATACTGGGAAAGTCTCGACCAGATGGTATCGCGCGTTGATGTGTTGTCGATCAACTGCCCGCATACTCCGTCCACATTCCATCTGATGAATGCGCGGCGCCTGAAACTGATGAAACCCGACGCGGTGATCGTGAACACCTCGCGCGGTGAGGTCATCGACGAAAACGCCCTGACACGCATGCTGCGCGCGGGCGAGATTGCGGGCGCAGGACTGGATGTATTCGAACGCGGACACGAGATTAACCCGCGGCTCAAGGACCTGCCCAACGCGATCCTGTTGCCCCACATGGGATCAGCGACAGTCGAAGGGCGGGTTGAGATGGGCGAGAAGGTGATCATCAATATCAAAACCTTCGCAGACGGCCACAGACCCCCCGATCTGGTTGTGCCAGCGATGCTGTGAGGCGGGGTATAAGAAGGGGTGAAAGACGGGTTTGAGCCCAGACCTCCCAGGATGTCGCACTAAGGCGAAGGTCTACTTTCGTGTTTGGTTGGGAGCATCATGCTTCCACGTGCTCATGGTCGGTCATTTCGCGTCGCTCAGCCAGTGCCTGTCGCACGATCTGGAAGGCCGATGATAGAAACAGCCCCGCCATGATGGTTGCCACGATCAGGTCAGGCCAACCCGTTGTCGTGCCCCACACACCAAGTGCGGCAAACATCACTGCCACGTTCCCAATCGCGTCATTGCGCGAGCACAGCCAGACCGACCGGACATTGGCATCACCATCTTTGTAGTGGACCAGCAGCAAGACGCTCGCCAGATTGGTGAGCAGCGCAAGAAAGCCGACGACACCCATGATCTCTGCAGTGGGGACGCCAACATAGAATACGCGATAGACCGTTGATCCGAACACCCAAAGACCCATCAGAAGAAGGCTCAAGCCTTTGAACAATGCCGCGTTCGTTCGCGCGCGGAGCGAGGCCCCGATGACCGCAAGTGAAATCCCATAGGTCAGCGCATCGCCTGCAAAGTCGAGGGCGTCCGCTTGCAACGCTTGAGACTTGGCCAGATGGCCTGCGGTCATCTCGACAAAGAACATCGTCGCGTTAAGCGCGATGACGATCCACAGCCGTCTTTTGTAATCATGTGAAACGCCGTCAAACTTGGCGTCATGTCCGCAGCAACCAGCCATGTGAATCCTCTTTTATCTTTGGTTGCTCACAGTGTAATGTCTCTAGTGACTAGAGGTTCAAGAGGTTTCTTCATGTTTTCCATAGGCGAGCTATCAAAGCGCACAAAGGTCAAGGTTCCGACCATCCGTTATTACGAGGAAATGGGACTATTGGCCGAAGCAGAACGCACGTCTGGCAACCAAAGGCGATACGACAAAGCTGGGTTAGAGCGGCTGAGCTTCATCAGACATGCGCGTGACCTTGGGTTTTCAATTGAAGCGATTTCTTCTCTGATCGAACTTCAAGAGCATCCAGACCGGTCGTGCGAAGCTGCGACGGACATCGCAACATCTCAACTTGAAGCGGTCCGCGCCAAGATTAAACGCCTCCGAATGCTTGAAAAGGAACTCAGCAGGATATCAAAGGGCTGTGACGGTGAAGGCGTGTCGGAAGATTGTTATGTTTTAGCGTCACTGGCCGATCACAATTTGTGCGACCGAGACCACTAGAAACCGCAAAAGCGGACATTGAGCACGCCAGAGTGAACGGCAGCTTTGTCCCGCAAAGCCGCCCTTCAAACAACTCACCTATTCTTAACTCTTTCCACCGCACGCCCCGTTAACCCTGTATTCCGCCGCCGAAGCGCCGACACTAAGCCGACGTTTTGCCGACGCAATGCCGCACGACAAAACCCCAACAAACACACAGGTTAACAAGCGATTCGCGCCCTTCGTCCGCGCCACCCCACCGCCCGTTGCGCGTGGCTTGTCGTTTTCGCACCCAAACCGGTCGGCTGGTTCTGACGCGCTTTGCCCATTTCGCGCAAATTATGCTCCAAGAACCCTAGGGAGTCGTGGTTATGAAAACGCAAGTCAAAGCACTCGTCGTCGGTGGTGGCGCGGTCGGCACATCCATCGCCTATCACCTGGCCAAAGCGGGCTGGGACGATGTGATGCTCTTGGAGCGGGACGAGCTGACTTCCGGATCGACATGGCACGCAGCGGGCCTTCTGCCTTTGTTTAACATGTCTTTTGCCACGACCCACATTCACAAGTACTCCGTTGATTTTTATAAGTCTCTTGAGGAAGAAACCGGCCTCAATGCTGGCTTTGCCGTGGTGGGGAACCTGCGCATGGCCCAGACGCAGGAACGCATGGATGAATACATGCTCTATGCGTCCACCGCCGAGACTTGCGATGTCCCTTACGTCTGGATGACCCCGGACGAGATCAAGGCAAAGTGGCCACTGATCAAGACCGAGGACCTCAAGGGCGCGCTTTATCACCACACCGACGGTTACATTAATCCCGCCGATGTGACCCAAGCCATGGCCAAAGGTGCGCGCCAGCGCGGTGTGATGATCGAACGCAAATGGCAGGCAGATGCGTTCCATTGGAACGGTGATGCATGGGAAGTGACCTGCACGAAAATGATCGAAAAAGGTGGCAACCTCGTCCCCTCAGACGAGCAGGTTGTCATCACCGCTGAACACGTTGTCACCGCCTCTGGCAACCACGCCCAGACCACCGCCAAGAAGCTGGGCATCAAGATGCCCGCAATCCCGGTTGAGCACCAATTTATCGTGATGGATCAAGACCCTGCGCTGGTCGAGTTCCGTGCGCAAGGCAATGTGGAACACCCTGTCGTGCGTGACGCAGATGCCCAATCCTATGTCCGCGAAGAACGTGGTGGCTGGATCTTGGGCGTTTATGAAAAAGGCGCGCCTGCTGTCTTTGAATATGGTGTGCCCGACAGCTTCCGCGCCGATCTGTTCCCGCTCGATCTGGAGCGTATCGAAGACCAATATATGGCGATGATCCACCGTATTCCGTCTTGCGAAAACAGCGGCCTGAAGGATGATTTCAATGGCCCGATCTGCTATACGCCTGACGGTAACCCGCTGGTCGGTCCGGCACCCGGTTTGCGTAATATGTGGCTTGCCGAAGGGTTCTCTTTCGGGATCACCGCGGCGGGTGGCACAGGCTACTATCTGGCGCAGATGATGGTCGAGGGCGAGGCCGAGATCGACATGGCCAGCCTCGATCCAAAACGCTACGGCGACTGGATGACGACAGAGTTTGCGGCGCGCAAAAATGAGGAATGCTACGACCACGTTTACATCCTGCATCATCCAGACGAAGAACGCCCGGCCTGCCGTCCATTGCGCACGTCTCCGGCCTATGACCGGCAAGCTGCACGTGGTGCGCAGTTTGGGTTTGTGAACGGTTGGGAACGCCCGAATTACTATGCGCCTCTAGGGTTTAACGACCACGACAGCCGGTCCTTCCGGCGCGGCGGTTGGTGGCAATATGCGGTAGAAGAGGCAAAAGCGATCCGTGAAGGCGTCGGCCTGATTGATGCAACCGCCTTTACCAAACATATCGTCAAAGGGCCCGGTGCTACGGCGTTCCTTGATTGGTTCACGACGAACAAGCTCCCGCGGGTCGGGCGCATCAATCTGACATATGCGCTGACCGCGCACGGGACCACGCGGACAGAATACACAATTGTGCGTCTGAAAGACGATGAATACTACCTCGTCTCGGCGGGCGCTTGGTCAGACTATGACGCCGATTTCCTGCGCAAAGCCGTTGAAGATAAAGAGCCAGACTTTGGCCGAATTGATGTGCAGAACGTCACCACCCA
>CAYLMZ010000025.1:0-16864 GCA_964385035.1 uncultured Loktanella sp. | reverse complement strand
AAGAAGATCGTACTGGGCATGTGCCCGGTCAATGCGTTCCGTGTCGCTTATAGCGGTGAGTTGGGCTGGGAGATGCACCTCCCTATCGAGATGCAGAACTATCTCTTTGATTTGCTTGAGAAAGCAGGGGAAAAACATGGGATGAAGCTGGTCGGTGCACGGGCGCAGAACTGGCTGCGTCAGGAAAAGTCCTATCGCGCCTTCGGGACCGAGCTTGGCCGTGACGCAACCCCGCTTGAGGCGGATTTGCCACGCTTTGTGGATTTGTCCAAAGACTTCAACGGCAAGGCCGCGATGGAGGCCAAAGGCATCCGCTCCAAATGTGTTACCCTACTGATTGACGGCCCTGACGACGCAGACCCTTGGGGCCGTGAGGCGCTCTACGATACGGACGGAAATCGTGTCGGGCGTCTGACCTCGGGTGGCTATTCCGTCGCTTTCGAAAAATCCATCGGCATGGGCTACGTGAAACCGGACTTGGCCGAAGTGGGCACAAAACTTCAGGTGAAAATGCTGGACCAGCTATGGGATGCCGAGATCGTTGAGGACAGCCCCTATGATCCCACGAATGCCAAGATCAGGATTGACGGGTAGCCAGCCATTGCGCGTAAGGTGGGGTTGATCCTGCCCTACGCCAAAGGAGGCGACGATGTCGGACAAAATAGCAGTTGAAAACGTAAACACGCCCGGACGGACGTCCCTGGTGGATCGCGCCAAGTATGAAGCAATGAAGGCGGCCATGCTGGCCACGATGCCGCATGGCGCGCCCGGAATGACCGCCAAGGAAAGCAAAGAAGCGGCCATTCCCCTTTTGCCTCAAGACCTCTTTCCCGGGGGCGCCACGTCAGGGTGGTGGCAAAAGGCTGTCCAACTGGACCTCGAGGCGAAAGGCGTCGTGGTGCGCGAAAACACCAAACCACTCCGGTTTCATCAGGTGTGACGCGCGCTCTCTGGGCTGCTTCATCTTGGCCAAAAAACTCCCGCCGGAGGCTCCGGCATTTCACTTTGTTTATGCCAATTGCCCCAACGCGCGGCGCTGCTGACCGTCTGCGTCAAAGTTGTCGGGCGCTAGCCAGTCTTCAAGCCGTGCCTTGATCGTGGGCCATTCCTCATCGGTGATTGAAAACCACGCGGTATCCCTGTTGCGGCCTTTATAGACGACCGCCTGTCGGAACGTCCCTTCATAGGTGAACCCAAGCCGCAGCGCCGCCCTGCGCGATGCCGCGTTGAGCGCATCACATTTCCATTCGTAGCGCCGGTATCCCAGATCGAACGCATTCCTCATCATCAGATACATCGCCTCGGTGGCCGTGGCACTGCGCTTGAGCGACGGGGAAAAGGTGATCCAGCCGACTTCCGCGACGCCCATGTCAGGGGTGATCCGCAGATAGCTGGCAACACCCACGGGGCGCTGATTGGCTTTGTCGATGATGGCAAAAAACAAAGGGTCTGCGCTGCTGCAAGCCTCTGCGACCCAAGCTGCATAGGCGGCTGCGGTGTCGAATGGTCCTTGCGGCATATAGGTCCAGAGTGTGCCGGTCGTGTCCTGACAAAAGGCGTCGTGCAGTGCGCCTGTATGGGCAGTTGTCAGTGGCACGACCTCGCAAAGGCGCCCGGTCAGTGTCTGATGCCTCAGTGGCTTGGCCCCCTGCCAGTCCGGCAAAGGGGCACCAATCGGTTGGCCGTAAGTGTTCTGGTGATCTGTCATCGCAGCCGCTCGGGGGTGAGTGCGGCGATGGTTGCAGCAGGCAACACCGGTGTCGCCCCGGTGACCAGATCGGCCAATAGTTGACTGGCCCCCGGAGACGATTGCATGCCATAGCCACCTTGGCCTGCACACCAGATGAACTGGCGGTCCGTCGGGTCGGGGCCCAAGACCAGTGCCCGATCCGGCGCGAATGTCCGCAGACCCGCCCATGACGACAAGAGCCGCGTCACCGGCACGGTGACATGCGCCTCATACCGTGCCATTCCTTCGGCGAGGGTCATGTCATCGGCAAAGGCGTCATGCGGTGTGCTTGGGTCCTCTTCTGCCGGAGAGACAATGAGCGCGCCCGCATCCGGTTTGGCATACCAGTCCTCACCCGGACCAAAGAGCATGGGCCAGCGGTTTACATCCAGTTCATCAGGCGCAGGGATACGTCCCATGGACCGTCGCAAGGGTGAAAACCCCAAGGGCGCGATGTTTGCCATCTTTGCAATCTCATCGACCCATGCCCCGGCTGCGTTCACCAGAAAGCGTGCCTCAAAGGTTTGGCCTGCGGCCTGCACTGCCCACCCTTGGTCTGTGCGTGTGATCTGTTCGGCAGGTGACCGCGCAATGATAGAAGCGCCCTGCGCCCTTGCTTTGCGCGCAAAACCCTGCACCAGTTTGTCAGTATCAATGTCCCAAGCGTGCGGATCGTAGGCTGCGCGGTCAATGACATCGGTGCGCAGAATGGGGATCATCTGGATCGCTTCGGATGTTGCGATCGGGCTAAGGTGCATCTCAGCCTGATCTGCTGCGAAGGTCGCGGCCGTGTCTGCACTGCCCACCAGCAACAGCCCCCGATCGCTCAGCACGCCAGCCTCTTGATGATAGTCCCGGCTGGCATGATTGAGGGCGACTGTCGATGGTTTGCCGTAGTTTTCTTCAAAAAGCGCGGCTGATCGCCCTGACGCGTGATAGGCCAATGCGTCTTCGGCCTCGAGCAGTGTGACCGACCCATGTGCCGACAGGCGCGCCGCAGCCGAGACCCCCGCGATCCCGCCACCGATGATCAGGAAATCGATCATGCCTCTTCGATCCTGTCGGTCGCGGGCGGCGGCGTGATGCTGAGGTCTGTGATTTCGTGGTAGAGCGTTTCGTCCATCTCGAATTCGGTTGCTGCCAGCGAAGGCATCAGCTGGGCGACAGAGCGTGCAGAAACAATTGGGTGTGGTCGCGCTGAATGCTTTGCTGCCCAAGCCACTGCCAGCGTTGCTGGCGCAATGCCGCGTTCTTGTGCCAGGGCCGCGAATGCAGCTGCTGTTTGGTGCATCCAGTCCTGACCATAGCGCGCCTGATAGCGCGCATCGTCCACAAGCCGTCCCGATCCGCCGCTGACGTATTTTCCTGTCAGCAAACCGCCCCCAAGCGGCGAGTAAGGAAAGATTGTCATGCCCTGATCAGCAGCCATCGGAAAGAGTTCGACCTCTGCCTGTCGCTTGACCAGATTATACATGGGTTGCATGGCATCGATTTGCGTGCCGAATGATTTTGCGATGCTCTGCGCCTTCATCACCTGCCACGCCGCGTAGTTCGACACACCGATATAGCGAATGATCCCGTCTGCTTGCAGCGTGGCGAGGGTTTGAAATGTTTCCTCAAGCGGTGTGTGGTCATCAAAGCGGTGCATATAGAGCAGATCGATGCTGTCATCTTTCAGGTGTCCCAGTGACCCTTCGACTTGTGTCAGAATGTCTTGGGCAGATGCACTGCCTGAATAGCCAACCTTGGTTGCCAGAAAGATCGCCTCTCTCTCCGGTTTGATCAGATTGCCAAGGATCGTTTCGGATGCACCGCCCGTATAAAGGTGGGCGGTATCAAAATGGTTGATCCCTGCATGGCGGCAGGCGGCATACATCGCTGCACTTTCGCTTGCGTCCGCCGTTCCCCCGAACTGCATTGTCCCGAAAGTCAGTTGAGAGATCGGTGTGCCGTCGCGCGTTGTAAACTGTGTCATGAGACCCCCGTTTTCTTGGGTCTCATCTTTGGTCGTTTTTGCTGGATGGTAAAGGGCTTGCGCGCTGTCCGGGACGGTGACCGTTGACATTCGAATGGCCGCATGATCGCTTGTCGTAATCGTTATAGGAGGCCCCGATGGCGTATCAACCTGCTGAAAACCGCTATGAGAGTATGATTTATCGCCGGTGTGGCCGGTCAGGATTGAAACTGCCGGCAGTGTCTTTGGGTCTGTGGCACAATTTTGGGCATGACACGCCACATGATACCAAACAGGCGATCTGCCGCACGGCATTCGATCACGGGATCACGCATTTCGATCTGGCCAACAACTATGGGCCACCTCCTGGTGCCGCAGAGCATGCCTTTGGGTCCATTCTGGCCGAGGATTTCAAAGACCACCGTGATGAGCTGATCATCAGTTCCAAGGCCGGCTATGACATGTGGCCCGGCCCTTACGGTGAATGGGGAAGCCGGAAGTATCTGATTGCCTCTTGTGATCAGTCGCTCAAGCGGATGGGCCTTGATTACGTCGATATCTTCTATTCGCACCGTTTTGACCCCGAAACCCCGCTTGAAGAGACGATGGGTGCACTTGATCATATCGTGCGTTCGGGGCGCGCGCTTTACGTGGGGATTTCGTCTTACAATTCCGCGCGGACCCGCGAGGCGGTTGCCATTCTCAATGATCTGGGCACCCCCTGCCTGATCCATCAACCGAGCTACAACATGCTGAACCGATGGGTCGAGCGGGACGGGTTGCTTGATACATTGGACGATCTGGGCGTTGGCTCGATCGCCTTTACACCCTTGGCCCAAGGCATGCTGACAAAGAAATATCTGGGTGGCATTCCTGACGACAGTCGCGCCAGTCAGGATAAATCGCTCTTTCCCTCTATGCTGACCGAGAAGGCGATCGAGAGTATCCGCAAACTCAACGAGATAGCCGAGGGGCGTGGCCAGACCCTTGCACAAATGGCAATTGCGTGGGTTTTGCGCGGGGAACGGGTGACCAGTGCCTTGATTGGTGCCTCCAAGCCGGAACAGGTCACGGATTGTGCAAGGGCGGTTGCCAACTTGTCATTCACCGAAGAGGAACGTGCGCTCATTGATGAATATGCGGGTGAAGCTGACATCAACCTTTGGGCCCAGTCAGCGGAGATGGATACATGATCAAGAACCCCGTCCTGCCGGGTTTTAACCCCGATCCGTCAATTTGTCGCGTCGGCGAAGACTACTATATCGCGACCTCGACGTTCGAGTGGTATCCCGGTGTGCAGATCCATCATTCACGTGATTTGGTGAATTGGGAACTGGTGTCGCGTCCGCTGAACCGTGCTGCTTTGCTCGATATGCGGGGCAACCCTGATAGCTGCGGGATTTGGGCACCTTGTTTGTCCTATGCTGATGGCCGGTTCTGGTTGGTCTATACGGATGTGAAACGGCTGGATGGGGCTTTCAAGGATGCACCCAACTATATCACAACGTGCCAGACGATTGATGGGGAATGGACCGATCCTTGGTTCGTCAATGCCTCTGGCTTTGATCCGTCGCTTTTTCACGATGACGATGGCCGCAAATGGTTTGTGAACGTGCAATGGAACCACCGTGGAGAGGGGACAGGCTGTAATCCGACCCACGCCTCATTTGACGGAATTCTGTTGCAAGAGTGGTCACCGGATCGCGGCCTTTTTGGTCCAGTCAAGAACATCTACGCAGGCACAAATCGCGGCCTGACAGAGGCGCCGCACCTCTTCAAGCGGAATGGCTATTACTATTTGACCACCGCGGAGGGGGGCACCGGCTATGAGCATGCGGTCACATTATCCCGCTCTCGTGACATCTGGGGTCCTTATGAGGATCATCCTGACCTGCATGTCATTTGTGCCGACGGCTCAGACAGTCCCATCCAACGCACAGGCCACGGTCAATATGTCGAAACACATTGGGGCACCCATTATCATACATTCTTGTTGGGACGCCCCCAGCAACCCGGCCCGTTTTGCCCAATGGGTCGCGAAACCGGTATTGAACAGGTCGAATGGCGGGATGATTGGCTTTACCTGACAGGTGGCGGCATGGTCGCGCGTGAGCAGGTTCCGTCGCCTGTTGCGGGGTCCCCCGCTGCGCTAAAACCCGTCTATCGTCAGTTTGGCGGGGCTCTTCCGCCGGAGTTTCAATGGCTTCGAACTCCGTATCCCGACCGGATTTTCCGCGAAGACCCCGATGCGCTGACTTTGATCGGGCGCGAGAGTATTGGCAGTTGGTTTGAGCAAGCGCTTGTTGCCCGCAGACAAGAGCATGTCGCCTACACCGCTGACACGGAGGTCAGTTTTGATCCCGTTACCTATCAGCAGGCTGCCGGGCTGACGACCTACTACAACCGTCACAAATTCCACGCGGCCTTGGTCACGGATGAGCCAGAAATCGGGCGCGTTCTGGTCTTGATGTCTTGCGCAGGGGATTGGCCCGATGGCTATCTGTCATTCCCGACCGCAGCTCTCCCTCTTGCTGATGGTCCAGTTGCGTTGCGCGTTGTGGTTGATGGTCCCACGCAGCAGTTTCTTGTCTTTCAGGATGGGGATTGGCAGGCTTTTGGGCCGGTCCTTGATGCATCCGTGATCTCTGACGAAGGCGGGCGCGGAGAACATGCCTCGTTCACGGGGGCCTTTGTCGGGATGGTCGCATTTGACGTGACCGGTCAGGGTCGTGAGGCCCAGTTCAGTCGCTTTGACTATGTGCCAGCGGGCGCGCAAGCGTGATCAGCGAACTATGTATTTACCGCTTGGACGAGGGCACGAGCCAAGTGTTGCTGCGTCATGAGGGGCATATCGAAGCGCCGAATTGGCATCCTGACGGTTATCTTGTCGTAAACGGTGGTGGCCGCTTGTTTCGCGTCAGCTTGGGCAATCCTGCAATGTTGCCCATCGACACCGGCCACGCCATTGCTTGCAACAATGACCATGGTATCTCGCCCGACGGTCAGTCACTTGTGATCAGTGATAGTTCGGTGACAAACGAGAGTTGCATCTACACTCTGCCCATCGCTGGGGGTGTTCCAAAGCGTGTGACGGCGCGCGTTCCCTCTTACTGGCACGGTTGGTCGCCTGATGGTCATACCCTTGCATATGTGGGAAAGCGGGACGGGCGGTTCGTCTTGCTGACTTGCCCGGTCACGGGTGGCGACGAGACGTGTCTAAATGACAGTTTCGATCACGTGGATGGTCCTGACTATTCGCCTGACGGAGAGTGGATCTGGTTCAACGCCGAGCGGGAGGGCGAGGTGGACCTTTGGCGCATCCACCCTGACGGGACTGGTTTGCAACGTATGACGGATGACATCGCGGTGAACTGGTTTCCTCATCCGTCGCCGGATGGCCAGCATATCGTCTATCTTGCTTACCCGTACGGCACCCAAGGCCACCCCGCCAATCTGGATGTCCGATTGTGCCTGATGTCTGCGGACGGAGGGCCCTCGCGACCGCTATGCGATGTCTTTGGTGGGCAGGGCACACTCAACGTTCCGAGTTGGGCCCTTGACAGCAGTGCATTTGCCTATGTGCGTTATGTCCTGTGAGGGCGGAACTCTTGGCTATATCACAGCTTTTTGCCTTGGATCATTGACAGTTTTGCCTTTGAAATGGCTAGTGGGACACAAAGAGCAAAAGGCAGCAGGGCAGCACGTGACCACCAGTGAAAATCGGCTAAGCGTAACATGCGCAAAGGGTGCGGCGTGAGCGGCATGCCCCATGCCTGCCCCGGCCAGACCATCGGCTTGCTTGGCGGTTCCTTTGACCCGCCCCACCAAGGGCACGTGCATATTACCAAGACCGCCCTGAAATGCTTTGGGCTGGACCGTATCTGGTGGCTTGTCACCCCGGGAAACCCCCTGAAAGAGCAAGGCCCCGCGCCCTTGCCAGAGCGGATGCAGGCCTGTCGCGCCATGATGGTACATCCGCGTGTGACAGTGACGGATATCGAGGCAAAGCTCGGCACGCGTTACACTGCACAGACGATTGCCGCTTTGCGCCGCAGGTATCCCGGCGTTCGGTTCGTCTGGTTGATGGGTGCCGACAATCTGGCCCAGTTTCACCAATGGCAAGACTGGCGCTGGATCATCGAGACGGTGCCAATAGGAGTGATCGCCCGACCCGGTGAGCGGATCTCTGCGAGATTGTCAAAGACTGCGCGCATCTATCGCGCAGCACGGGTCCCGAAATACGCGGCACCTATCCTTGGACAATGTGATGCCCCGGCCTGGTCATTCATTAACGCGCCTATGGTCGATCAATCATCAAGTGCCATCCGCGCAAAGGGAGAGTGGTGATGCGTCTTTCACGCCGTGCAATGCTGGCGGGTGCTGCCTCATGCTTTGCCACGACCGCCCTGGCCGAAGCGCCGTTGACGTCGATGCGTCCCCGCATGCGCGTGCCTGCTGCCGATGCGATCCGCGCGGCTGTTACAGGCGCCGGGCTGACGGGTGTTACGGGCGTTGTCGTGTCCGATCTGCGCACGGGCGAGGTGATTGAAGATATCACCGGAAGCCTGCCACAGCCGCCTGCGAGCGTCGCAAAGGCTGTGACTGCGCTTTATGCCCTTGAAGGTCTGGGTGCTGATCACCGCTTTGAAACGCGCGTTTATGCCGATGGCCCTTTTGCAGATGGTGTCTTGAACGGAAACCTGATCCTTGCCGGAGGGGGCGATCCTGATCTGGCCACTGATCATCTGGCGACATTGGCCGCCTCGCTCAAGGATGTTGGCCTGCGCGAAGTCAGAGGGCAGTTTTTGGTGTGGGATGAGGCCCTGCGCAACATCGACGAGATTGACGACAGTCAGCTTGATCATTTCGGCTACAACCCGACGATCACGGGGCTGAACCTGAACTACAACCGCGTCCATTTTGAATGGAAACGCGAAGACAATGACTTTTCTGTCGCTGTTGATGCGCGCAGTCCCAATTACCGGCCCGCGGTGACAGTCTCTGAAGTTGAGCTAGTGGACCGGAATGCGCCGGTGTTCACATACCGTGACGTGGGTGATGTTGATAAATGGACCGTAGCCCGTAGCTCGTTGAATGATGAAGGATCGCGTTGGCTGCCTGTGCGTCATCCCGCCCTTTATGCTGGAGAAGTCTTTGCGACCTTCATGCGCAGCCATGGTGTTGTGCTGAAGCCCGCCGTTGAAACTATGGCCCCGCCGCGTGGCCAAGTCCTTGCGTCGTTCCGGAGCGCCCCATTGACCGAGCAATTGCGCTATATGCTGCGCAATTCGATCAACCTTTCTGCTGAGGCAACGGGAATGGCCGCAAGCAAAGTGCGGTCGGGCCAGTTGCAGGGAATGCGCGCGTCTGCTGCAACGATGTCGGGTTGGACAACAGAACGATGCGGTGGGGTGTCTCCTGCATTTGTTGATCATTCCGGGCTTGGTGATGCCTCGCGCATCAGCCCTGCGGATATGGTCAAAGTCCTTGCCGCGCCCGACGTGCGCGCCCAACTGGGTCCGATTTTACGCGCCGTGCGTGTCTATGATGATGGGGGTCGGGAGGTTCAGCGGCCCGGCATGGAGGTGAAAGCCAAGACAGGCACATTGAATTTCGTATCATCTTTGGCGGGATATGTGCGCAGTGCGCAGGGCCGTGATCTGGCCTTTGCGATCTTTTCATCCGATATGACCCGCCGCGAAGCAGGCAAGCGTAGCGGCGCCGAGCGGCCGCAGGGTGCACGCGGTTGGAACCGGCGCGCGCGCAGGCTCCAACAGGATATTGTGAAAAATCTGGCTTTGCGGTTGACCTAGAGCGTCATGTGCCGCGCGCGCGCCCCGCGTTCGATGGCAGCAGCGTGCAACCGGTCGAGGCTGAGTTCTTCGCGAATCTCTTCGAGCATCCGCACTTCCGGCCCGACGACATGTCCGTCTGCGGCAGCAACATCACAAGAGAGCGCATAAGCTGTCTCAAACAGGTGTTCGGGCAGGGCGTCACGGATGAGGCCGAACAGCGCCTCGAGCCCGTCAACTTGCTCTAGCAGTGAGAACACCATCTGGGAGATTCTTGGTAGTCGTTCGGTGTCATACTCTGAAAAAACCGGCAAGTTATTGATAGAATTACTCATTTTCACAAGTTCTGCTGTCCGGATGTTTTCATCCGAGGCAGAAACCGCAATCATCAGTGCAGCAAGCGCGTCTTGCGCGGTCATGGGGGCGTCTTCGAGCATGGGCAAATCCTTTGAGTTGCCTTTACATTTATTGACGCAGTCCCTCTCTCGCAATAGGGAGTGCGCGGTCCGACTGGTACGATGCCAGCGATTTGAATATGCGAGAAAACCCATGAGCAATATGCGTGAAGCTGCGATGACGTCGAAGGCCTGGCCTTTTGTTGAGGCACGTGCGTTGCTCAAACGGTATGAAAAGAAGGCCCCCGAGAAAGGCTATGTGCTGTTTGAGACCGGTTATGGTCCGTCTGGCCTGCCCCATATCGGCACCTTTGGTGAGGTGTTGCGCACGACGATGATCCGCCGCGCGTTCGAGGTGATTTCGGATATCCCGACAAAGTTGATCTGCTTTTCTGATGATCTTGATGGGATGCGGAAGGTTCCGGGCAATGTCCCCCAGCAAGAGATGCTGGCCGAACATATGCATAAGCCGCTCACTTCGGTCCCTGATCCATTCGGTGAGTTTGAAAGCTTCGGTCATCATAACAACGCGATGCTGCGTCGGTTCTTGGATACCTTCGGCTTTGAGTATGAGTTTTACTCTGCCCGCGAGTTTTATCGCACAGGCCAGTTTGATGAGGTCCTGCTGCGCGCCGCCGCGCGTTATGACGATATCATGGCTGTGATGTTGAAGTCACTGCGCGAAGAGCGGCGTGAGACCTATTCGATCTTTTTGCCAATTCACCCTGAGACTGGCCGGGTTCTTTATGTGCCGATGAAGAACGTGGATGCGCAAAAGGGTGAGATCACCTTTGATGACGATGACGGTCGCGAATGGACCCTTCCTGTCACGGGCGGCAATGTGAAGTTGCAGTGGAAGCCGGATTTTGGTGCGCGCTGGGCTGCCCTTGATGTTGATTTCGAGATGTATGGCAAGGAACACGCCACCAATACCGCGATCTATGACCGGATTTGCGAAATCTTGGGTGGTCGCAAGCCGAACCATTTCTCATATGAGCTGTTTCTGGACGAGAACGGTCAGAAGATTTCAAAATCTTCCGGCAATGGCATCTCGATTGATGAGTGGCTGACTTATGCCTCGACCGAAAGCCTGTCGTATTTCATGTACCTTAAGCCCAAGACCGCGAAGCGGATGCATTTTGATGTGATCCCTAAGGCTGTGGACGAGTATCACCAGCAGTTGCGCGCCTACGCGACGCAGGATGATGCGGGTCGCGCCAATAACCCTGTGTTCCATATCCACGGCCCTGACGTGCCTGCGTCCGACATGGTGGTCCCGTTTGCAATGCTGTTGAATCTTGCCTCTGTTTCAGGGGCTGAGGACAAGGATACCCTTTGGGGGTTCATCCAGCGCTATGCCCCTGATGCATCTGCCGAAAAGAACCCGCAGCTTGATGAGGCGGCAGGCTTTGCTGTGCGGTACTACAACGACTTTGTGAAGCCTGCGAAGGTCTACCGCGCCCCAACCGATCAGGAGCGCGCCGCGCTGGAAGATTTGGTCGCTCGTTTGAAGGCCTGGGATGGTGGCTTGGATGCCGAGGAGTTGCAGACCATGGTCTTTGCGGTAGGTAAGGACCACGGGTTCGAGCCGCTGCGAAACTGGTTCACCGCACTTTACGAGGTCTTGTTGGGCGCATCGCAGGGGCCGCGTTTTGGCGGGTTCATTGCCCTTTACGGGGTTGATGAAACCATCGCCTTGATCGAAGAAAAGCTCGCCTAGTCGCAAAAAAGAGAACTGATTTCCCACTTTCTGCGTATTTTCTTACAAGGGAATACAACAGGGAGGCGCAGGTCATGCGGTTTTTTGGAATTTTCGTGAGCCTTTGGTTGGCTGCAACGTCGCTTTTTGCGCAAGATGCAGATGCCATTGAAGGGGTCATTGGCGGTCAGCTTGAGGCGTTTAATCAACGCGATGTTGGCGAGGCATGGCAGTACGCAAGTCCCAACATCCAGCGGATGTTTGGCAATTCGACCAACTTTGGTGTCATGGTCCAGCGCGGATATCCGATGGTCTGGGACAATGCCGATGTCCGTTTCCTCGAGCTGCGCGAGATCAACGGATTTCTTTGGCAAAAGGTCATCGTGCGCGATCGAGCTGGTGAGTTTCATGCCTTGGATTATCAGATGATTGAAACGGCCAATGGGTGGCAGATTAACGGTGTAACCCTTGTTCCGCTCCCTGATGTGGGTGCCTGAAGCAGGGGTGTTGCCTGCCGCACCGTGACGGTGCACAAAGCCGCCCTTTACCCCCGTCCGCTACCTTGCTTGGCAACTTATCAAGCCAAGAAGGTATCCGTTCATGAACAAAGCTATCACCGATGGGATCACGTTTGATCCATTGCCGTTTTCTGCCGGACTGGCGCTTTGGTCGAGTGGTGATGGCACGCCGGGCTCCAACACATATGCATTGAGCGGGTCAGGCGTCTTTGTCGCGGCTGATCAGGATTTTGGCGGCTGTCTGGAAATCCTCAAGACCGATCCGACGCAAAAGCTACGCTTTATGGGCGAGACACCGATCTTGCCCGGTTGCTATTTACAGATCAAAGCCCGCGTGAAAGCTGTTGCCGGTCCGCTGCCTGCGGTTGCTATTGCTGGCTGGGCCGGGATGGCGGGCGGTCTGCCGGTCGCAGGTCTGCCTCAGGCCGGGCCGGTTGTTCAGCTGACGACTTACGGCGAAGTGGTCGAGATCACGGGCATTGTCGCCACTGCCGAGCGCCCGGGCGTCGATCTGCCTTGGCAAGGTGCCCAATACGGGCATTTCGGACTGGATTTGACGGGGCCTACGGGTGGTGTCGTCCGCGTTGATGATATCGAGATCGCGGATGTGACTTCGGTCTTTACCCGTGACCTTGTCGGGTTGGTCGATGTCCGCGACTATGGTGCCAAAGGGGACGGTATCACCGACGACAGCGCTGCCTTTAACGCCGCCGATGCTGCGGCGGACGGCCGAACAGTTATGGTTCCCGAAGGCGATTACCTGATTGCTGGCAATGTGACGATGCAAAACCCGGTTCGGTTTCAGGGACGTATTGTTCAAGA
The DNA here is from genome assembly GCA_964385035.1 of uncultured Loktanella sp. Taxonomy (GTDB): domain Bacteria; phylum Pseudomonadota; class Alphaproteobacteria; order Rhodobacterales; family Rhodobacteraceae; genus Yoonia. The sequence continues at coordinate 3,955 of CAYLMZ010000025.1, read as the reverse complement.
CGCGCAGTTTCGCTTCATCATGCAGCGTGACTATGATTACGAAAGCTATCTTGCGGCGTTTCAGGATGAAGAACTGGCCTTCAAGAAGGCGTATCAGGCGCTGATCAATTTCGCTGATCACGCTGAATTGGACCTGTGCGGTCGCCGCGTTTTGCTGACCGAGCCTGTGGATATGCAGGCCGCTGATCCCAGCCGCACCCGGTTTGAGACCCGTCGTGTCATTCGCAACGGTCAGTTCCAGCCGGCGGAAGGGTCAGCCTGGGACAGCGATGTCGTGACCTCGCAGGCGACGTATTCAGCATCCGATGAGCGGCGTTTGACGAATGTCGTGAATGCCGCGAGCATTCCGGTGGGCGCGCTGGTGACGGGCAATGGCGTTGGGCGCGAAATCTATGTGACTTCGGTCAACGAGGCTGCTCAGACGGTGGAGTTGAACCTGCCGTTGTTTGATGCAGAAGGCACACAGGTTTTCACATTTACCCGCTTTAAATACATGCTTGATTTCTCGGGGTACGAAAAGCTTAGCCAGTTCATTCTGGATGATATCGAGTTTCAGGGCAGGGGGATCGCCAGCGGGATCATGATGGCCCCTGATGGCTTTACCTTTCATGTCCGCGACTGTTTCGTGAATCGGCCCAAGGATCGCGGGATCACCTCGCCGGGGCGGGGCTGTCAGGGGATGATGCTTGATCGCTGTCAGTTGATTTCTGATGAGCAAGCCGTTCCTGCTGCTGCCCGCACAAGTATTGGTTTCAACGCCACTGCAAATGACGTGAAGATCCGCTCAAATCGTGTGAGCAAATTCAGGCATTTCTGTATTCTTGCAGGCTCTGGCAATCTGATTACCGGCAATCACTGGTTCCATGGTGATGATGAGTTGAATGGTGTGCGTCTTGGTGGTGTGATCATCACTTTGCCCAACCCCAAATCGATATTTACCGGCAATTATTGCGACAACAATTTCATTGAATGGACCAATGAACATGATGCTACCCCTGCTTTTGGCGCCCAGTTCAGTTTCGGCGGCCTGACCATTACCGGCAATATGTTTACGACCAACGATGTGGTTGATTGGTTCAATTTCATCGTGATCAAACCTTATGGCCCAGGTCATTTTATCAACGGGTTCGCTGTTGTCGGAAATGTCTTCAGATCGCTCAATGGTCGGATTGATCGTGTTGAGCATGTGGACACGACCTTTGCTGATCTCGATTACAGCCGGACCCGCAGTTTTGTTTTTGAAGCCAATACGTTTCACAATGTGAACGAGCCCGTGTCGAACCCTGCTACTCTGTTGCATAATCAAGCCACTGAGGACGCCACATGGGTCATGGAGACGCGCGACGCCCTGCCGTTTCAGGGCTATGCCCGCACCGTTGAGCAGATCATGCCGCAAGGTTCTGTGACTGACAGTGCTGACGCGCCAGTGTTTGATCTGCCTTGGTCGGTGGGCGAACAAGGTCCGGATCAGCGTGATGTGCATGTGAACTGGAGCAAGCCGGTCAAAGGGTCGGTCCGCTACGTGGTGCGGATGGACTAGCCTGACCAGTGTCGAAGAGGGGACGTCTGCGGGCGTCCCTTTTTTGTGCGATACGCACAAAAATTGTGCGAACTGTGCTTGTTGTCTGGGGCTGAGACCATGTGAAGCCCTCCAAACTGGCAAACGCGCGGCGTTTATTGTCAGTCTTTCCAAGATACGACTTGGGAACTGCGATGACGCTTCATGCCACACTTTCGGATCATGCGGTGACGCCGGTGCCCCCAAGGGCGCGCGGTGCTTTGGGTCTTAAGGCAAAGCGTCGCGGTGCAGAGACTGTGATTGCTGATTTGCGTCAGGAAGGCTCGCTTAAGGCGTTGTTCCCAAAAGTGCGCGGCGATGCCCTTGATGCGGTATTTCTCAACACGGCTGGCGGTTTGACAGGTGGTGATCACATGTCAATGACGGTCGAGGCCGATGCGGACGCGCATGTCGTGCTGTCGTCGCAGGCTGCTGAGCGGGCTTACCGCGCCCAATCTGGTGAGACAGCGCATGTCGATGTGACCTTGCGAATCTGTCCCGGTGGACGGATCGACTGGATACCCCAAGAAACGATTTTGTTTGATCAATCCGCGTTGCGCCGAAAGATCGATGTCCACTTGGCCGATCAATCGACGGTCCTGCTTGTTGAGCCCGTTGTTTTTGGTCGCCATGCCATGGGTGAAGACGTGCGGTCTGTATCTTTGCAGGATCAATGGCGGATCTGGCGTGGTCAGGAGTTGGTTTTGGCTGACGCAATCAGGTTGGTCGGTGATGCCAAAGAACTGATGGCCCGCCATGCCATTGGTCTGGGTGCGGGGGCGATGGCGACTGTTCTTCTGGCTGATCCTTCGGCCCAGACGCGTTTGTCACAGCTACCGCTGAGTGGTGCAAGTGGTGCGAGTCTCATCGCAGAGGATCTGTTGCTGGTGCGTCTTCTAGCCGCCGACGGGTTTGCCTTGCGCCAGCAGTTGATCCCCGTGATCGAGGCTTTGGCCGATGTTCCTTTGCCCCGTGTTTGGAAGTTATAGATTATGCAGTTAACCCCCCGTGAAAAAGACAAGCTATTGGTTGCAATGGCAGCTGAGGTCGCCCGCAAACGTCTGGCACGCGGGGTCAAGCTGAACTACCCCGAAGCGATTGCTTTGATTACCGATGCCGTTGTCGAGGGAGCCCGTGACGGTCGGTCGGTTGCCGACATGATGCAGGCCGGTGCTCAGGTGCTGACCCGTGGTCAGGTCATGGATGGCATTGCCGAGATGATCCACGAAGTGCAGGTCGAAGCCACATTTCCTGACGGCACAAAGCTGGTGACAGTCCATGATCCAATCCGTTGAGTTTGAGTTTTTTGGCCAAGATGAAGAAGGAGCTGCGCAATGAAACCCGGTGAGGTTCTTGAGGCGAAGGGTGATTTGTCACTGAACGCCCATGTCGAGGCGATGACGCTCGAAGTTGCCAACTCTGGCGACCGCCCTGTTCAGGTGGGTTCGCACTATCATTTTGCCGAAACGAACCCGGCTTTGGTGTTTGATCGGGATGCGGCCAAGGGTATGCGACTCGATATTGCTGCCGGTACTGCTGTGCGGTTTGAGCCGGGGCAGCGCCGCGAAGTGAGCCTGATCCCGATCGCAGGTGCCCGTCGTATTTTTGGCTTTAATGCCAAAGTGATGGGACAGCTGTGATGTGCGAGAATGCTGCATTGCAGAAAATTGCTGCGCTGCCGCATGATTTGCGCTATACTGAGGGGAATTCTGACCAAGCCCTGAGGGAGCGCTCATGACACCCGCAATTACTTTATCCATTTCAGCTCAAGCGATGCAGGCCGCAAGCGCAGTGATCACGCAACAGATGCGCTTTGCCGATGCGCTGATTGATCAATCAACTGTCGCCCATCGCGCGTTGATGACGCCGTATTTTTCGTTGGATGTCTCTGTAAAGAAACGGCCGGCGACTGCCGCGAAAAAGGCCGCTACCAAGGCGAAGCCAAAACCTGCGGCAAAGCCGAAGCTGGTTGCAAAGACGGAGGCTGTCAAAGCTGCACCCAAAAAACCGGACGCAGTGAAAAAAGTTGTCGCACCGAAAGCCGCAGCAAAGGCCGAAGTTGCAGCTGCCAAACCGGCTGTTGCGAAGCCTGCACCGGCACCAAAGAAGGCCGCGCCTGCGCCGAAGCCTGTCGTTGAAGCGAAGCCGGCACCGGCGCCAACGGTCAAGCCCGTCGCGAAGAAATCTGCCCCTGCCGCGAAGAAAGCAGCACCTGCCGCGAAGAAACCTGCCCCTGCCGCAAAGAAAGCAGCCCCTGCGACAAAGACGGTGGCGCCCGCGCCGAAGAAGGCCAAACCTGCGCCGAAGAAAGCCGCTGCTGCCCCAAAGACAAAGGCGCCTGAGCCTAAGAAAGCGGCTCCTACTGCAAAGAAAGCCGCTGCCAAGACACCTGCTGCG
>CAYLMZ010000024.1:0-27705 GCA_964385035.1 uncultured Loktanella sp. | reverse complement strand
GAGCGGATTCACGATACCGTCACCCATGCCCGCAACCTTTGCGACAACGTGCAGTGGTCACCGATGGATGCGACCCGCACAGAATGGGACTACCTGGCACGCGTAGTCGAAATCGCGATCAAAGCTGGCGCGACAACGATCAACATTCCAGACACCGTTGGCTACACCGCCCCAGTCGAAAGCGCAGACCTGATCCGCCGTTTAATCGCAGAAGTTCCGGGCGCGGATGAGATCATCTTCGCAACCCACTGCCACAACGACCTTGGCATGGCGACAGCGAACTCTTTGGCTGCGGTCGAAGGTGGTGCGCGCCAGATTGAATGCACGATCAACGGTCTGGGAGAGCGGGCAGGTAACACCGCGTTGGAAGAGGTGGTCATGGCCCTCAAAGTCCGTGGCGACATTATGCCGTTCGAGACCAAGATCGACACGCGCAAGATCATGAACATCTCGCGCCGTGTCGCGACTGTTTCGGGGTTTGCTGTCCAGTTCAACAAAGCCATCGTCGGCAAGAACGCCTTTGCCCATGAGAGCGGCATCCATCAGGACGGCATGCTCAAGAACCGCGAAACATTCGAGGTGATGAAACCCGAAGATGTGGGATTGTCCGGGACTTCTTTGCCGCTGGGCAAACACTCTGGCCGCGCCGCACTGCGCGCAAAACTGAACGAGCTGGGGTTTGATTTGGCCGACAATCAGCTCAATGACGTGTTCGTCCGGTTCAAGGATCTGGCTGACCGCAAGAAGGAAGTCTTTGACGACGACCTGATGGCATTGATCACCCAGAACGAATCCGGCGACGACCGATTGAAACTGAAATCCCTGCGCGTCGTTTGCGGCACTGACGGACCACAGACTGCCGAGATGGTGATGGAAATCGACGGCAAAGACGTAGAGACAAAAGCCACGGGTGACGGTCCCGTGGACGCCACGTTCAATGCGGTCAAGGCCCTGTTCAGCCACGGCGCACGTTTGCAGCTTTATCAGGTTAGCGCCGTCACAGAGGGCACAGACGCGCAAGCCACGGTCTCGGTCCGCATGGAGGAAGACGGGCGCATTGCGACAGGGCAATCCGCAGACACTGACACGGTCGTGGCCAGTGCAAAGGCTTATATCAACGCGCTCAACCGCCTGCTTGTCCGACGCGAACAATCAGAGCCGGGCTATGACGTGAAGGGCGTTTCCTACAAGGACACCTAAGCGCAGCAGCGCGACTCAAATGAAAGGCGGCGGTATGGAAGTCATGCCGCCGTTTTTTATTGTGAAAACCGCTTTCGGTGGTCCTGATTGAGGTCCCAACGGTATATTAGTCGGAAAAATGATATCTTTACCGGAAATAGGAACAAAACTAGATCAATAATGTAGAAAAAATATAACCAGCAAATTGTCGCTGCGTTTGCAAAAACGAGGGCTTCTATCCCCCCGACTGGCCCTCTATAACTGTTTCAATCTTGCGTTTGAGGGACGGCGCAGATCAAGCAAACTGGGTAGGGAAAGGCCGTAGATATGGCAGGCTTTGGTGGACTGTTTTCGTCCGATATGGCGATTGATCTTGGCACGGCCAACACGCTCGTCTTCGTCAAGGGCAAGGGCATCATCCTGTCCGAACCCTCGGTGGTTGCCTATCACGTGAAGGACGGCGTCAAAAAGGTGCTGGCCGTTGGTGAGGATGCCAAGCTGATGCTGGGTCGCACCCCCGGCAGCATCGAGGCGATCCGCCCGATGCGTGATGGGGTGATTGCAGACTTCGATACCGCCGAAGAAATGATCAAGCACTTCATCCGTAAAGTGCACCGCCGGTCGACCTTCTCAAAACCCAAGATCATTGTTTGCGTTCCTCATGGCGCGACCCCTGTTGAGAAACGCGCGATCCGCCAGTCGGTCCTGTCTGCCGGCGCACGTCGCGCAGGCCTGATCGCCGAACCGATCGCGGCAGCCATCGGGGCTGGCATGCCAATCACAGATCCTACCGGCAACATGGTTGTCGACATCGGCGGCGGCACGACCGAAGTCGCCGTTCTTTCACTGGGTGACATCGTGTATGCTCGGTCCGTCCGCGTGGGCGGCGACCGCATGGACGAGGCCATCATCAACTACCTGCGCCGCCAGCATAACCTGTTGATCGGCGAAAGCACGGCTGAACGCATCAAAACCTCCATTGGAACCGCCCGCATGCCTGATGATGGCCGCGGCCAGTCCATGCATATCCGTGGCCGGGACCTGTTGAACGGTGTCCCGAAAGAAACAGAGATCTCGCAAGCACAAGTGGCCGAGGCCTTGGCCGAACCCGTCCAGCAGATTTGCGAAGCGGTGATGACGGCACTCGAAGCGACCCCACCCGACCTTGCTGCAGACATCGTTGACCGGGGCGTGATGCTGACAGGTGGCGGTGCGTTGCTTGGGCAGCTTGATCTCGCATTGCGCGAGCAGACTGGGTTGGCGATTTCGGTCGCAGACGAGTCACTCAATTGTGTTGCCTTGGGCACCGGCCGCGCACTGGAATATGAAAAACAGCTGCGGCATGTGATAGACTACGACAGCTAACAGCGACACGAGGGACATTCGCCCTTGGCACGTGACAAGACCAACGAAGACTACATCGGCCCGCTCCGGCGACTTTTTGTCGGCGTGCTTGTGCTCGCGTTGGTTGGTCTTTTTCTGATTTGGCGGATCGACAACCCACGTGTTGAACGCCTTCGTGCCCAAGCGATCGACACGTTCGTCCCTTCGTTTGCTTGGGCCATGGCCCCGATCACGGGTGCGGCCAATCTGATTAGCGATTTTCAAAGCTACCAACAACTCCGCGCACAAAACCAAGACCTCCGCCGCGAACTGCAACAAATGAAGGCGTGGCGCGAAGCTGCCCTCCAGCTAGAGCAAGAGAACGCAAAGCTCTTGGACCTCAACAACGTGAGCCTTGATCCGCAACTCACCTTTGTCACAGGGGTCGTCATTACGGACAGCGGGTCACCCTTTCGCCAGTCAGTGCTCGTGAATGTCGGTAGCCGTGATGGCATTGTGGATGGATGGCCGACAATGGATGGGATCGGTCTGGTGGGCCGCGTCGCCGGTGTCGGCAATGAGACCAGTCGTGTGATGTTGCTCACTGACACCTCCAGCCGCATTCCTGTTACGATCCAACCATCGGGCCAAAAGGCAATCCTTGCCGGGGACAACACGCTGACACCTTTGCTTGAGTTTCTTGAAAACGAGGCTTTGATCAGGCCGGGTGATCGGGTCGTTTCATCGGGCGATGGTGGTGTTTTCCCTGCTGACTTGCTTGTTGGTCAGGTGGCCCAAGATACCGACGGGCGACTGCGCGTCAGACTTGCCGCCGACTATGGGCGGTTGGAGTTCTTGCGTGTCCTGCGCTCGCAACCTCATGAGACGATTGCCGACCCCGATGGGCTCGTCACCCCGAATGCAGAGTTTTTTGGCCCCGCCCAACCAAGTGGTTTCAATCCCGCGAGCCTTGTGCGCCAGGAGAGCAACGATGGCTGAGCGCGTCGATCAAAAGACATGGGCGCTGCGGGGGGTCTTTATCGCATTGGCGTTTCTGCTGATGGTGATCGACTTGGTGCCTCTAGATTTGCGCCCCGTCCAGATCACAGGCCCTGACCTTCTGTTGCTTGTAACATTGGTGTGGGTTGCGCGACGCCCTTCTTTGCTACCTGTGGTCGTTATTGCGGCGATTTTCCTGATGGCTGATTTTCTTTTTCTGCGTCCGCCGGGACTTTGGGCCGCCATCGTTGTGGTCATGACAGAAGTGATACGACGTCAGCATAGCGAATTTCGGAACATGCCGTTTCTGGTCGAATGGGGTACGATTGCAGGTGGTATCGTCGCAGCGAACATAGCCTACCGGGTCATCTTGATAATCACGTCGGTGCCGCGTCCGCCTCTGGGTCTGACACTGATCGAAATGATTGCGACAATTCTATGCTATCCAATCGTGGTGCTGGTGGCGTATTTTCTGTTTGGCATACGCCGCGCCGCGCCGGGTGAGACTGGCAGCAAGGGTCAGTTGATATGAAAAGAACCCCAAAGGAAAAGTTTGAAAGCGCCCGCATGATCAGCCGCAGGGCTTTGGTCATGGGTGGTGTCCAGCTGGGGGTGATTGGTGCGCTTGGCTGGCGGTTGCGGGACATGCAGGTCGAGCAAGCCGATCAGTTCCGCCTGCTGGCAGAAGAAAACCGGATCAACATACGCTTGCTGGCACCGGAACGCGGCCTGATATTCGACCGCAACGGGATTGCCATCGCCGACAATGAACAGAACTACCGCGTCGTCATGGTCCGCGAAGATGCGGGTGACGTCGGTGAAGTTCTGGCCAAACTAACCGAAATCGTTGACATCGACCCCAATGACCTGGCCCGCGCAATGGCAGAGATGCAACGTCGCTCGCCTTTTGTTCCCGTCACCATTGCCGATCGCCTCACTTGGGAAGACGTAGCAGCCATCAACCTCAACACCCCCGCCCTGCCGGGTATTCAGGCTGAGGTTGGGTTGAGCCGTGTTTACCCATGGGGGGCAGATCTGGCGCATGTTGTCGGTTATGTCGGCCCGGTCAGCGATTTTGATCTCAGCCGTATCGACGACCCAGACCCGCTGTTGCAAATCCCCAAGTTCCAAATCGGAAAGACAGGTGCAGAAAACAAGCTCGAACGCACCTTGCGAGGAAGTGCGGGCACGCGCCGGATTGAAGTGAACGCTGCTGGTCGGATCATGCGCGAACTTGACCGCCAAGAAGGCGACCCGGGCAAAGACATCCAACTGACCATTGATAGCCGTCTGCAAAGCTATGCGCAGGCGCGGATGGATGGCGAATCTGCCGCGGCTGTCGTGATTGACCTTGAAAACGGCGATCTGCGCGCAGTTGCCTCTGCACCCTCGTTTGATCCCAACCTCTTTGTTCGCGGCATCTCTGTGCCCGACTGGAACGGGCTGAACGAAGACAAGTATCGCCCGCTTGCCGCAAAGGCGGTTCAAGGCACCTACCCGCCCGGCTCGACCTTCAAGATGATTACCGTCATGGCAGCCATGGAAGAAGGTATGGTCGCCCCGGATGAAACGGTTTATTGCCCGGGCTTTACCGATGTATTCAACATCCGGTTTCACTGCTGGAAACGCGGTGGGCATGGCAACGTCGACCTGCATGAAAGCCTCAAGCAAAGCTGCGACTGCTATTATTACGAAATCGCGCAGCGGGTCGGCATCGACAAGATTGCAGCGATGGCCAAGCGCCTTGGGCTGGGCGTCCGGCATGATCTGCCGCTGTCTGCGGTGGCCGAGGGGTTGGCGCCCAACAAGGAATGGAAAGCCCGTGTTCGGGGTGAGGACTGGCGCGTCGGGGATACCGTCAATGCCTCGATCGGTCAGGGTTATGTTCTGACCTCTCCGTTACAGTTGGCGGTCATGACAGCCCGGCTTGCAACGGGACGCGAGGTGACGCCGCGGTTGGTCCGCCTGATTGACGGCGTGGAGCAACCCAGCGGGCTTGGTGGAAGCCTCGGGATCAATGAAAACACACTCCGGCGCATCCGCGCATCCATGGATGACGTTTGCAATCACAGGCGCGGCACGGCCTACGGCTCGCGGATTGTCGATGATGCCCATAAAATGGCTGGCAAGACGGGAACGTCGCAGGTGCGCCGCATTACCCCAGAAGAACGTGCCGCGGGCGTAACAAAGAACGAGGACTTGCCTTGGGAGCGCCGCGATCACGCGCTCTTCGTGGGCTACGCCCCGCGCGACAATCCGCGCTATGCCGTGGCGGTCGTGGTCGAACATGGCGGCGGCGGATCACGCGCGGCGGCCCCGATTGCCCGCGACATTCTTTTGCAAGCTCAATACGGCGGACCGCCGCCACTTGAGGCTTATCCAGAGGGCATACGTGACCAGATAGCCGAGCAACAGCGACGGATCAGCGCCCGGATTCCACCCGGTGCCAAGGTGAACAGCCGCGCATGAGTTATCTTGAGTATAACACCAAGTCCGTGCCGACCGGCCTACGCAAGGTTCTTCACCTGAACTGGCCGATCATCATGCTCTTGATTGCGGTTTCGTCAGCAGGGTTCCTGATGCTCTATTCGGTGGCCGGAGGTAGCACACGTCCTTGGGTCGAACCACAGATGCAGCGCTTTGCGCTAGGTTTCGTCTTGATGTTGATCGTGGCCATGATCCCGATCTGGTTTTGGCGAAACATGGCATTTCTTGCGTATGCAGGGTCCGTTGTTCTGTTGCTGGGGGTCGAGTTCTTTGGCGAAGTCCGCATGGGCGCCCAGCGTTGGATCGATATCGGTTTTATGCGGCTGCAACCCTCTGAGTTAACCAAGATTACTTTGGTGATGTTTCTTGCAGCCTACTATGACTGGCTCCCGAACAAGAAAACATCACACCCGTTTTGGGTGATCGTGCCGGTGTTCTTTATCCTGTTGCCGGTCATGCTTGTCCTGAACCAACCTGATCTGGGCACAGCGCTTTTGTTGTTGATCGGGGGGGCCAGTGTGATGTTCCTTGCTGGCGTGCATTGGGCGTATTTTGCAACCGTCGTCAGCGCAGGTGTCGGGACAATCGTTGCAGTGTTCCAAAGTCGGGGGACAACGTGGCAGTTGCTCAAAGACTATCAATACCGGCGCATTGATACCTTTCTCGACCCATCAAATGATCCATTGGGGGCGGGATATCACATTACCCAAGCCAAAATCGCCCTAGGCTCAGGCGGATGGACAGGTCGGGGCTTTATGCAAGGCACCCAGTCGCGTCTCAATTTCCTGCCCGAAAAACATACCGATTTCATCTTCACGACCCTTGCTGAAGAATTCGGGTTCGTCGGCGCGTTTACACTCTTGGTGCTTTATCTTCTGATCATCATATTCTGCGTGATCTCTGCGATTGGGAATCATAATCGTTTTGCGGCGCTGCTGACTTTGGGCGTTGCTATGACGTTCTTTCTGTTCTTTGCAGTCAACATGGCGATGGTAACCGGCCTTGCCCCTGTGGTCGGTGTCCCCTTGCCGCTCGTCAGTTACGGCGGCTCTGCGATGCTTGTTTTGCTTGTTGGCTTTGGTTTGGTCCAAAGCGCCCATGTCCATAGGCCACGCTGATGCTCAATATCCTGTTCTCCGCCAGAGAAGCCGCATGGGCCGAATATGAGAGGCCATTGACTGTGGCTTTCGCCGATGCAGGGCTCAATGTGGATTTGTCCCGCAGCCACGCGCCCGAGACCGTCGACTATATTATCTTTGCGCCTAGTGGCCCGGTTCAGGATTTTCGGCCCTACACAAAAACCAAAGCTGTCGTGGGGCTGTGGGCGGGTGTTGAAAGCATTGTCAGCAACCAAACCCTGACCCAACCGCTGTGTCGGCTGGTGGACGAAAGTCTGACCGAAGGTATGGTCGAATGGGTGACGGGCCATGTCCTGCGCCATCACCTTGGGATGGATACCCATATCCTTGGGCAGGACGGCATCTGGCGCGATGACAGTTTTCCACCACTCGCAAAGAATCGCCCTGTTACCATTCTCGGGATTGGCGCTTTAGGTGCTGCCTGCGGGCAGGCGCTGCACCATTTGGGCTTCCCTGTCACCGGGTGGAGCCGATCTGCAAAGGAGATTTCCCATATCCGCTGCCTGCACGGGAATGACGGTTTGCACGACGCGCTGCGCGGGGCGCAGATTGTGGTTCTGCTTTTGCCACAGACGCCCGACACGACAAACATCCTCAACAAGCAAACCCTTGGGTTGCTGGCAAATGGTGCTTTTATCATCAATCCCGGACGTGGGCCGCTGATTGACGATGATGCACTTCTTGCAGCGTTGGACGATGGACAGGTTGCCCATGCGACGCTTGATGTGTTCCGGCAAGAACCTTTGCCACAAGAACACCCGTTCTGGGCACACCCGCAGGTGACAGTCACCCCGCATATTGCATCGACCACAAGGCCTGAAACAGCCGCGCAAGTCATCACAGACAACATTCTGCGCGGGGAAAGAGGGAAACCTTTCCGGTATTTAGTAGATCGAAAGCGCGGCTACTAACGCAGTTTGGGGGGGCTGTCGGGGTCCATCCCGGGCGCGCCGGGAACCGATGGTGCCTCGGGCTCGGGCAAATCAAAGCGCAAACCGACCTTGGCCAGATGTGCAGCAAGCGGGTCGCTCGACTTTGCAAAAAGAACATCCATCACACCCGCTTCGATGCCAGAAAAGGTAAGTGCTTCACTCGCAGCCGAGGCCAATGCTTTTTCTGCCCCATGCACGGCATCAATAAACGCCAGCACATGCCCCTTAGTGCCATCTTCGTAGGTTGCAGCGGCCAGATAAGCAAAACGCGCAAGGCCAGCTGCAATCGCCAGTTTGCGGTCGAGGGCGGTCACAACAACTTCCGGCAAGCCGGTCGGGGCAAGAATTTCGGTCAGTCGCGCCTCGGTTTCGTCCGGTCCATGAGAGAGCGTTTGGACCAACCAATCAACCGCCTCTGCCGGGATCAACATAGCAGAAGGGGCAACCTCAAGGTTCAGCGCCAGCCCAATCCCCTGCCCTTGCAGCATCTGAGCCAATGCGCGACCGGGCAGACCGGCATAGGGGGCCGCACGACCAACAAACTGCGCCAACCGTTCCTCGCGGTCAAAGACAAGTGTAAAACGCTGATCCTCGATCTCGAAAAGCTCTGGCGTGATTTGGTCACCCGCTGCCTCTTCGCCCAACAGCATAAAGAGTTCTGTATCAGCCAGCCGTTCATAAAAGCGCAAACGGGCCGCATCATCTTCGGGGGCGGCATCCATCGCAGCATGAGCAGTATCAAGATCAGTCATTGTAAGGCCTTTGTCACGGCAATGCGCAGTTGCGGCAGTAGGTCTTGCGCAAACCAAGGGTTCTGTTTCAGCCATGCGGTATTCCGCCAGGACGGATGAGGCAAGGGAAAGACGCGTGGTGCAAAGTCGCGCCATGCCGCAACTGTCTTGGTCACACTGGTCTTGCGTCCCAGATGCCAACGATGCGCATAGCCGCCAATCACGATCTTGAGTGGAACATCGCCCAGAGCCCTGTTTACGCGATCATGCCATGTCTCTTGGCAGATGCGCGGAGGCGGCAAGTCAGATCCCTTCGCATCGTATCCAGGAAAACAGAATGCCATGGGAACAATTGCAATGCGCGATCGGTCATAGAATGTCTCATCATCAACACCCAACCACTCTCTCAACCGATCACCTGAGCGGTCCCAAAACGGCTTTCCGGCCTGATAGACCTGCATGCCCGGTGCCTGCCCCGCAATCAGCAGACGCGGACGTTCGTCGAACCAAACCACAGGCCGCGGTTGATGGCGCGTGGCCGTCTGCGCAAATCGATCTGCACAGATCCGACATTGCGCGATTTCGTCTCGAAGAGCTTTTGTCCGGTCCATGACGTGGACCTAACACTGAACGCAGCGTCTGCAATCTGTCGGACACGACAAACTCACAGAATTGTCGCTGTATTCCTGCCGCATTGCTGCGCTATGGCATTGGAAAGAGCATTTTCATAGATTTGCTTTATCTCGGGCGCCGGGCAAAACGGCAAACATGCAAGGGCGACATGCTGGAATTCGCTGAAGTCAGCAAATCCTTTTGGACAGGCACCCAACGCAAGGTGATCCTTGATCGTGCGTCGTTCCGTGTCGAACTGGGCAACTCTTTGGGTATTCTAGCCCCGAACGGCACAGGCAAGACGACCCTGATCAACATGATGGCGGGGCTGGAAAAACCTGATGAAGGCACGATCCGGCGTGGGTGTCGTATCTCGTTTCCCGTTGGATTTACGGGCGGGGTCAACCCGCGACTGTCAGCCATGGAAAACTGCCGCTATGTGGCGCGCCTTTACGGGATGGACCCTGACTATATCGAAGCGTTCTGCCGCTGGCTTTGCGATCTGGAAGAATACTTTGACCAGCCGATCGGCGTCTATTCGTCAGGGATGCGGGCACGGTTCACTATGTCTCTGACACTCGCGCTGGAATTTGACATGTATCTTGTCGATGAAGGGATGCCGGGTGCCGTCGATGCAGAGTTCAACCGCAAAGCTGGTGAAATCTTGCGACAGCGCATGGAAAAGTCGACGCTTATTATTGTCTCGCACAGTCCCGAAACGCTTGAGCGTTTTGTTAAATCGGCTGCCGTGCTAAAGAACGGCCAGTTGCATATGTTTGACTCTCTTGAAGAGGCCAGGGTTCTTTATGACTACCAAACCGACGGTTAAGAAGTTTCACATTCGCCGTCCCTCCCCCCGCAAGGATGGTCCGGCACAAGAGCAAAAGCCCGCAGCGGAGCTACCCGCGCGCGAGCCGACCCATGCAGAGCAAATTGATGCGATTAGCAAAGAGGGTCTGACCGCCCGCCAATTGCGGATGGCACGCCGTGTGGCGCTCAAGAACGGGTTTGAGGCGTCCTCGGACTACGATGCTGTTCGCCAGTTGCGGGCCGCAGGGATTGACCCGTTCCAGCGAAGCTCCGTTGTTGATCTAGTCACACCCGACAAGTCGAAAGGCGCTGGCAAGAAAGTCCGCATTCAATTGCCTGATACGACCAAGCAGGGGCAACTTGCTGTTCAGGATGATGCGGTGCAGGAAGCGGCTCGCCGCAATGCGCAGGAAATTTTGCAAATCCAGCGTGACATTGCCCGCAGACGCCGCCGCAAACTGGCGCTTTTGTGGACACGCTTGACCGTCTTTATTCTGGTCCCGACATTTGCGGTTGGTTGGTATTTCTACAACATCGCCACGCCGATGTATGCCACCAACTCGGAAATCGTCATCCAGCAGGCCCAGCCACAAGGTGGCGGCGGCGGTGGCCTCGCTACTTTGTTCCAGGGGACCTCGATGGCGACACAGCAAGACAGTATCGCTGTCCAATCCTATCTCGCCTCACGAGAAGCGATGATCCGGCTTGATGAAGATCACGGCTTTAAGGCCCATTTCAGTGACCCCGCGATTGATGGCATTCAACGGCTAGAGGAAAACGCCACGAACGAGGATGCATTCGGCGTCTATGAGGATCGGGTGCGGATCAGCTACGATCCAACCGAAGGGATCATTCGCATGGAAGTCATCGCAACTGACCCGGTCAAAAGCTACGAGTTCTCGCAGGCTTTGATTGGCTATGCCGAGGAACAGGTCGACCAGTTGACCAGCAGGTTGCGCGCTGACCAGATGAGCGGCGCACAGGAAAGCTATGAAGCCGCAGAACGGCGTCGCGCTGATGCCTTGGCCGAATGGCTGGCTATTCAGGAACGTGTGGATCAAATCGACCCGGCAAGTGAGACGTCGGCCAGAATGGCCCAGATCAATTCGCTTGAAAGCGAAAAACAACGACTGGAACTGGTGCTACAATCGCGCCTGAACGTTGACCGCCCGAGTGAAGTGCAGGTCCAGACGTTGCGCGATCAGATCAGCAATATAGACGCCCTGATCCTTGACCTACGTGAACAGCTAACAGGCGGAGAAGGCGACCAGATCTCGCTTGCGGAACGCAACACGGAATTGCGGACAGCTGAGGAAAACTACAACTTCCAGACTATCATGGTGCAACAAGCCCTGACACAAATGGAAACGGCACGGATTGAGGCGAACAGACAAGTGCGCTACCTGTCGCAAAGTGTCCGGCCTGTCATCCCGGACGCTGCCACGTATCCAAAGGCGTTTGAGAATACACTTCTCGCCTTTTTCATTTTTTCCGGGATTTACCTGATGATTTCACTCACCGCGTCAGTCCTCCGCGAGCAGGTCAGTTCATAATGCACACAGTCAACGTCGGTTCACTCGCGGTCAGCAATGACCTTCCACTTCTTGTCATCGCAGGGCCCTGCCAGCTTGAAGGCACAGAGCACGCCCAGATGATTGCGGGACGCATGGCCGAAATCTGTGCCAATCATGGGGCGCAGTTCGTCTTTAAGGGGTCCTATGACAAAGCGAACCGGACATCACTCTCTGGCAAGCGTGGTCTTGGCATGGATGAGGGGCTTGCCGTCATGCAGTCTGTCAAAGACAGCATCGGTTGCCCCGTCCTGACTGACATTCATACACCCGAGCAATGCGCGACGGTTGCGAGCACCTGCGACATCCTCCAAATCCCGGCGTTTCTTTGCCGCCAGACCGATCTCTTGCTTGCTGCGGGCGAAACAGGTGCGGTGATCAACGTCAAAAAAGGACAGTTCCTGGCACCGTGGGACATGCCGAACGTGGTTTCAAAAATCGAAAGCACCGGCAACAAGCAAATCTTGCTGACAGAACGCGGGGCGTCTTTCGGATACAATACGTTGGTCGCGGATATGCGGTCGCTGCCAACGATGGCCAAGACCGGATATCCGGTGGTGATGGATGCCACACATTCGGTTCAGCAACCCGGAGGCATGGGTGGCTCTTCTGGGGGGCAACGCGAATTTGCGCCGGTGATGGCGCGGGCGGCTGTTTCTCTTGGCATTGCGGCGGTCTTTATTGAAACCCATGAAGACCCTGATCGTGCCCCGTCCGACGGGCCGAACATGATCCCGCTTGATCAGATGGATGATGTCGTCAAAAGTCTTATGGCCTTCGATCGTTTGGCAAAAGCTGATCCTTTGCGGGTTTAGCGCTACGCGTGCGAAATTGAGGTGGGAAAGGGCTTTGACATGATGCGCTTTGTGCTGGTGCTTGTAGGTCTGCTGTCCTTTGCCCCCCTTGCCCTTGCTCAAGAGGCAAACGGGACAATTACAACGGCGACTTCCCCACAACAGGATGCCGCCATCGCGACCCGCATCCGCGAGATCCTGACCGAGTTGGATGGCTACGGCGATGTGACCGTCACCGTGAGCGAAGGTGTGGTGACCTTGCGCGGGACAACCGACACTGCTTCTGATGCTAACGCGCTTGCACCATTGGCAAATCGTGTTGAGGGCGTCGTGGCCGTCCGCAATCAGGTGGCCGAAACTACAGATATTGGACGGAGGCTCGACCCTGCACTGACGCGGATCAGCGATCGTCTGGAGCAGCTGATCTCATTCATCCCCCTCGCGCTCATAGCAGCCGCGGCCTTTGCGGCTGTTGTGTTTGTCGGCTTCATCATCGCGCGATTGCGTCAGCCTTGGGAACGTCTGGCCCCCAATGCGTTCGTTGCAGAAATCTACCGGCAGCTTGTCCGCGTTGCCTTTGTGGTCATCGGACTCGTCATTGCGCTTGATATTGTTGGTGCGACGGCGCTCTTGGGGACCATCCTTGGGGCGGCAGGCATTATCGGTCTGGCGATTGGTTTTGCCGTCCGTGACACGGTCGAGAATTTCATCGCCTCGGTGATGCTATCGTTTCGGCAGCCATTCCGGCCCAATGATACCGTCGAAATCAACGGCGATATCGGCAAGGTCATTCGCCTGACCAGCCGTGCCACGATTCTTTTGTCATTTGACGGCAATCATATCCGCATTCCCAACGCGACAGTCTTTAAAAGCCGAATCATCAACTACACACGCAACGCAGAACGGCGCTTTATGTTCTCTATTCTAGTGGGGCGTGATGCTGATCTTTATGCGACACGGAATCTGGCCGAAGACACCGTTCAAGCTTTGCCGTTCATTTTGCACGAACCTGCCGCCCAAGTCTGGATAGAAGCCTTACAGCCAGCAGGCGTCGAACTTGTCGTCACAGGATGGGTCGATCAGAACGAAACCTCTGTCGTGCGCGCTAAGGGTGAAGCACTCAGGCTAACCAAACGCGCTATCGAGAATGCTGGTGTGGTGCTGCCTGATGCAACGCAGACCATTGAAATCAAGCGTGACAGCCGCAAACCTGTGCAAGAAAGCCATGAAACCGGTGTGGTGGAGGCCGTGGCGGCCAGCGAAGAAGAATCGCTTGAGCGGATTGTTGACGCAGAACGCCACCTTGAAACATCACAGGACCTTCTGCGCCCGGACAACCCGGAAGAATAGGGGCATTTCTTTGAAATTCAGGGCTTGAACCAGCCAAAGCTTCACAGTATTCACCGCTTCGCTGCTGGGATGTAGCCAAGTGGTAAGGCAACTGTTTTTGGTACAGTGTACCGTAGGTTCGAATCCTACCATCCCAGCCAGCTTTTTCTTCAAATCGTTGAAAACAATCGCGCGGCACTGCTCCGTGGAGGCCCTACGATTGGGTTTCATTGCGCGATATCGCAACGCACATCAGTCTTAAATACACGTTATCAAGGCCCCAAGACCCGCTTTGCGATATTGTGGCCTCTCGTGGGCGCCAGCGTAAATTTTCTACAAAACAAACATTCTCTCGACACAATTTGCCCCAAATTGGGTTGTTTGTTTCCAACATGATCTTGCGAAGGCCATTCAAGGCACTCGTATGAAGTAATTGCAGTTATCGGGTCGGGGAAGGCTCGGAAGCGATAGAGGAGAGAAGACTTTGGCGTTCACGCTTACAAAAAATCTCAAGATGTCTGCGGCAGGACTTGCACTAGCCTCAGCCTTCTTGGCACCGTCAGCAGCACTGGCACAAAACGTAACACTGGTGTCCACCGACGGCACGATCAACGTGACCGGGGAATTTATTTCGTTTGAAAACGACACATATGTTCTGCGGACAGCTTTGGGTGACCTGCGGATCGCAGCGAGCTCTGTGATCTGTGAAGGCGCTGCGTGCCCGACATTCGAGACGGCATCTGCTGATGTGACAATCACCGGTTCAGACGCAATCGGCCTTGGTATGATGCCACTCTTGATGACTGGTTTTGCGGCATCGCTGGATGCCGACGCGGAAATCACAAACTCTGCTGCGGGTGAGTCGATCGCGACTTTGATTGGCGATGGTGGCTTTGGTGACGAAATCGGATCTTACCTCGTGTCATCCACAAGCGACAGCAACGCTTTCGAAGCACTGTTGAACGAAGAAGCAACAATCGGTATGTCATCACGCCGCATCACGGTCGAAGAGGCCCGCGCGCTGCGCGACGCAGGTGCAGGCAGCATGGTCAGCCCAAATCAGGAACGCATCATCGCGGTCGACAGTATGGTGGTCGTGATGCACGAATCAAACCCCGTTGAATCACTGTCGCAAGAGCAACTTGCCGCCATCTTTTCTGGCCAGATCACCAACTGGTCTGATGTTGGTGGCCCTGATCGTCCGATCAACGTGATCAGCCATGAGGCAGACTCGGCATCTTTCGACTACTTCATGTCGTACCTCTACGGTGAAGAGCTGCCAGCGTTCCGCCCACAGGCGATCGCAGCTGACGACCAGGCCATGTCAAACGTCATGTTCCATGACCGCAACGCCATTGGCTACCTTGGTTTCGCGTTTCAGCGTGGTGCAAAGCCCGTCCAACTACTAAACGAGTGCGGCATCTCGACGACGCCAGACGCTTTCTCGGCCAAGACCGAGGAATACGAACTGAGCCGTCGTATGTATCTGTACAACCGTTCTGACAACATTGACCCAAGCGCACAGGCGTTTCTCGACTATGTGATGTCTGACGAAGCTGACAGCGTGATCGGTAAGTCTGGCTTTATCGACCTTGGTGTCGTCCGCCGTGCGCAGGATGCAAACGATCCGCGCCGTGCGGCTTTGGCAGAAGAGATTGCGCGCTATGACATTGGTTTCGAAGGCGAAGTGATGGCAGATATGCTGGCCGAGATGGACAACTTTGACCGTCTTTCCACAACCTTCCGCTTCCGCACAGGTTCCTCCCGCCTGGACGAACGTGGTCGTTTGGACCTTCAGCGCCTGATCGCATATCTTGAGGACGTGCCTGCTGGTGCCGAGGTTGCAGTCGTTGGCTTCACCGATGACGTGGGTCCTTTTGAGGCAAACCGTAACCTCGCCATTGAGCGCGCTGGTGCCGTGCTTGACGAAATCCGTGACGCTGCTGGGGACCGCCTGTCGGGCATCAACTTTGTCACCAAAGGCTACGGCGAAGTTGCACCATCAGCTTGCAACATCTCCGAGCGTGGCCGCGGCATCAACCGCCGGGTTGAAGTCTGGATCGCTAGCGCAACAGAAAGCTAAGCATCTGAATAGGCGGGGTTTTCCCCGCCTATTTTGCTCTTTTGTTTGATTGACAAAATCGCCGATTTGTGGCCGGGCTGGTCAATCTTTTTATTGAAGGTACCTCGGACCCATTGGTCGCATTAATCAGTTTCAGCCCTAGTCAGTTCCAAACCAAATGGTCGAGTTCGCGTTATGTAAGAAGGAACAACAATGCATCTCCTACCAACACTCCCTACGAACCCCACCCGCAAAACCTCACCTAGCATCAGCACCAAACTCGCAGCCGTTTTTCTGGCGGCAGCGACAACCATGCAAGTGGCTCCGTCACCCGCGCTCGCCAACACCGAAAACGGCGATCGGATGCGGATCACAGTTGCAAACGAACTGCGCACACATACCCGCAAGATCGCAGCCGCCGCTTGCCACATCGCCGAAGGCATCAACCTTGATGGGTCACAGCAAAAACTTGCAGATACGACAGCTGAATTCGATGTCTTTCTCGACACATTGAAGAACGGCAACACCGATTTTGGCATTCCTACAGCCGAAGAGCGTCGCAAAACTCTGGTTGCGATCGAAGCCGTTGAAGCCCTCTGGGCGACGTCCCGGACCAATGCTCAAGACATCTTGGACAATAGCGCAAGCGAAGATGTTGTCGCACAAATTGTGCAGGGCAACGCCGCACTGCTGACGCAGGTCGAAATTCTGACAGCCGAGATCACCGGACAATACGCAAACCCGGCAGAAATGGTGATAGCGGATTCCTTCTTGATCGAGATTGCGACGCGCCAGCGGACCTTGATCCAAGAGATGGAGATCAAGTCATGCATGATGCGGCTCGGCATTGCAGCATCCGAGTCTGCGGCGTCGCTTGAAAGCGCGATGCAGGTCTTCGCTGCAAGCCTTGATGCCCTCCAGAATGGCTTGGCAAGTGCGGGCGTTCGTCCGCCGCCAACCAGTGAAATTGCAGACGGCCTGGCACGGGTAAGCGGCGATTGGGCGGAACTACGCCCCCGTCTGGAAAGTATCCTCAGCGGCGAAGCGCTTTCGGAAGAAGCCGAATTGCGCAAACTGCAACTCTTGGAATCGATGATGGATGACATGACAGAAGTCGTCCAAATGTACGTCGAAGAGTTGCAAGCCTAAGACCGGGGCTGAGCGAAACTGACACCAGTTTGCGCTCAGCCCTTTATGAACGACGCGATCTGCACTGGCAGATGCCACACGGGCACGGACCGAACGTGATGCGTCAGTGTTCCCCACCAAGTTCTTGCAAAATCGGGCAGTCGGGCCTGTCATCACCCGCACAACTCTTGACCAGATCAGACAACGTTCGCTGCATGTCCTGAAGCCCTGCGATCTTGGCTTCGATTTCGCGCAGATGCTCAGTAGCAATGGCGCGCACGTCTGCGCTTGCACGGGACTTATCCTCCCACAGCGCCAAGAGGTTCCGACAGTCCTCAATTGTGAAACCAAGGGCGCGCGCTTTGCCCAAGAAAAGGAGCTTGTGGGCATCGCTCTCGTGGAATGTGCGGTAGCCGTTCGTGTCGCGCAAAGGTTTGATCAGGCCAATATCCTCGTAGTATCGAATTGTCTTGGCAGGCAGACCTGACCGTGTCGCGGCCTCTCCAATATTCATGCGCTCACCTCTTGTTTCGGGATCCACCTTAATCGCAGCGCATTGGACAGAACAAATACGCTGGAAAGGGCCATCGCGCCCGCGGCAAGCATGGGCGACAAGAGCGGGCCGCCAAAGACATAAAGCCCCCCCGCCGCAACGGGGATCAGGGCCGTGTTGTAAGCAAATGCCCAGAACAGGTTTTGCCGAATGTTCCGGATCGTCCGGCGACTGACTTCAAACGCATTCACCACACCGCCAATATCACCCGACATCAGAACGACGTCAGCGCTCTCGATCGCCACGTCGGTGCCCGTCCCGATCGCGATTCCAACATCAGCAGTTGCCAAAGCAGGCGCATCGTTAATGCCATCGCCGACAAAAGCGACCTTCCCGAATGTATTTTTGAGTTCAGCAAGCGCTGCGACCTTTCCGTCGGGCAACACTTCGGCCACCACATGGTCAATGCCCAACTGCTTTGCGATGTGATTGGCTGTGCGCTGATTGTCGCCAGTGATCAACGCAACTGTCTTGCCCATCGCATGAAGGGCCGCAAGTGCATCAGGCGTTGCGGGTTTCACCGGATCGGAGACACCGAGGACTGCGGCCAACACCCCATCGATCGCCGCATAGAGCGGTGTATGACCCTGTTCGCCAATCCCTTTGCCAACTTGGTCAAGCTCACTCAGGTCGATCCCTTCGCGCTTCATCAGACGGTCGGCGCCAATCAAGACACTGCGACCATCGACATGCGCACGAACGCCATATCCCGTCAGGCTCTCGAAGGCTGTCACCTGTGCAATGTCGAGCCCCCGGTCTTGAGCGGCCCCAACAATGGCGCGGGCGATCGGGTGTTCAGAAAGCGCTTCGACGCTGGCCACCAACCGCAACACCTCGTCCTCATTGGCATTGAGAACCTCAATGGCCGTCATGGCAGGGCGCCCTTCGGTCAAAGTGCCGGTCTTGTCGAAGGCAACAACCTCGGCATTCTGCAAGGCCTGCAAGGCATCACCTTTGCGGAACAGAACCCCCATATCAGCGGCGCGCCCCGTGCCGACCATAATCGACGTCGGTGTTGCAAGCCCCATGGCACACGGACACGCCACAATCAGGACTGCCACCCCTGCAACCAAAGCAAAGCCGAGTGCAGGTTCGGGCCCGAAGAGGAACCATGCAGCCACTGTCGCCGTTGCAATCGCAAGAACGGCAGGAACGAACCACATGGTGATCTTGTTCACGAGGTCCTGGATTGGCAGTTTCGCCCCCTGGGCCTGCTCCACCATTTGAATGATCTGCGCAATCATCGTGTCATTGCCTGTGCGGGTCACACGGAAGCGGAAAGCGCCAGCACCATTTACGGTGCCGCCGGTTACGGTATCGCCAGCAGCTTTTTCGACTGGCACCGGTTCGCCTGTGATCATGCTTTCATCGACAAAGCTCACGCCTTCGGTCACCTCACCATCAAGTGCAACCCTTTCGCCCGGTCGCACGGCAATCACCTGCCCCATCCGGACGGTGCCGATGGGAACCTCGGCAAAGCCCTCACCATCGACAATCATCGCTGTTTGAGGTTGGAGTCCGATCAGGCGCTTGATCGCCTCACCTGTGCGGCCTTTCGCGCGCGCTTCCAGCCAACGCCCCAAGAGAATGAGCGTTACAATGACGGCAGCAGCTTCAAAATAAACTGCGCGCGTGCCTTCTGGCAGAACAGATGGGAAGAAGGTTGCAATGGTCGAGAAGGCCCATGCCGCACTCGTCCCGATCGCAACCAGCGCATTCATGTCTGGCGCCCCTTTCAAGAGGGCAGGCACACCGCGCGCGAAAAAGATCCGGCCCGGCCAGATCAACACAGCAGTCACCAAGAGGAACTGTAACACCCAACTTGTTTGTATCCCGATAGTGCGCGCAATCAGATGATGGACCCCAGGGACAAAATGACTTCCCATCTCCAGCACAAAAACAGGCAGGGTCAGTCCTGCCGCCACAAAGAAGCTAAAGCTGAGCGCTCGCGCCTCTGTTTGCTTCCGATCCTCCTTTGGCGGCGCATCACTCCGGGCCTTGGTCGTGTATCCGGCACCCGTCGCCACAGCCGCCAGTCGCTCGGGTGACGTCACACTTGGCAGATATGAGACGGATGCCGTTTCGGACGCCAAACTGACAGCCACATCCGTCACTCCCTCGGCGGCAAGCAGTGCGCGCTCCACACGGCCCACGCATGATCCACAATTCAGGCCCTCAACGTCCAAAGTGGTTTTTGCAGTCTGGGCGGGATAGCCGGCAGCGCCCAGTGCTTTCGTCAGAAGGTCGGGTGTTGCAGGTGCTTCGAAACTTACCATCGCGCTTTCATTGGCAAGGTTCACCTGCGCTTCTCGCACCCCGGCGACTGCAAGGAGCGCTTTCTCAGCCCGCCCAACGCATGAACCGCAATTCAGTCCCGTTAACTTGAGCGTCATGACCTGTGACATTCGCAAAAACCCTTACTGCTTTGTCGCAGACATAAGGGTTCCACTGACTGGAAGGTCAATGCGCTAAATCAAGAAAACGCTCTATTGCGCAGCGCGCGCAGCCGCGACCAGCGTCTCGAGGTCCGACAATGGGACAGCACCCGGCACCAATGCATCCCCAATGACGAACGCAGGCGTGCCAGTAAATCCGAGCGCCTGCGCCAAGCTGCGCGATGTCTCAAGATGAGCCGACACCGCATCGCTTTGCATGTCATCGCGCAATTGGTCGATGTCCAAACCGATTTCGCGGGCCGCTGAAAGAATGGTGGCTTCTTGTGCTCGGCCCTGCAATTCCATCAAAGCCCAGTGCATCTCTTCATATTTGCCCTGATTACGTGCAGCGAGGGCAGCACGTGCTGCCAGCACCGAGGCATCACCCAGCACCGGCCATTCGCGATACACCACGCGAATATCTGGATCCGCGGCGAGGAGTGTTTTGATATTGCCAGCCGCGCGTTTGCAATAAGGACAATTGTAGTCAAAGAATTCGACGATCACTGCCGTCGGATTGTCGGCACCCATAAAAGGGGCGTTTGGATCATTTTCGAGAAAATCGCGCTGCTCGGCCAGCACCTGTGCATTGGCTGCGGCCTGCGCTTGCTGACGTTGCTGGTTCAGAATGGTGATCGCCTCTGCAATGATCTCCGGATTCTCAAGGATCGCTTGCAATGCCAGTTCCTTGATCCGCTCATCCGATTGATCCTGCGCGTTCACTGCCAGGGGGGTTATGGCAAGCAAAGCTGCGAAAAGAAGCTGTTTCATCTGTGATCACCAGTCAATTAATCTGCGCCGATAAGAACACGCGCGGATCATGTGCGCCAGACACAACCCTGTCAGTTTCAAGCTAATTTCTGCGCGCTAGTGCCGCATGCAGGTGCAAGTGCGCTTGCCCGATCCCTTGCCGCAGAGTAGGTCCGAAGCATGACCGCCCAACCGATCAAAGCGCACAAACAACGATCCTTGATGACCAAGGGGTTCACGGCAATTGCCCTTTTGGTCACAACGATCTGTGTGATCCCATATATCGGGGTTTTTGCCGCTGCCGCTTCGGGGTCTTTCGAAACACTGTCGCATCTCGCCGAAACCGTCTTGGGGCGCTACGTCACAACAACGCTGATCCTTGTTGTTCTGGTTATGCTCGGCACCGCCGCCATCGGCGCGGGTGCAGCTTGGCTCGTGACAATGACAGAGTTCCCGGGGCGCAAATGGATGGAGATCGCACTCGCACTACCGCTGGCCTTCCCAGCCTATGTGCTCGCCTATGGCTATACCCATGTGCTTGACCATCCGGGGATCGTGCAATCGACCTTAAGGGACATCACTGGGTGGGGCCCGCGTGACTACTGGTTCCCCGAAATCCGGTCAATTGGCGGTGCCGCCATGATGCTGACCCTCGTTTTGTATCCTTACGTGTATCTTCTGGCGCGGGCTGCGTTTGCCGCACAGGGGGCAAGCACCTTTCTGGCTGCACGTGTTCTGGGTCAAACACCACTCCGCGCGTTCTTTCATGTCTCACTGCCTATGGCGCGCCCAGCCATCGCGGCAGGCGTCATGCTGGTCGCAATGGAGACAATCGCAGACTTCGGGACGGTCGCATATTTTGGAGTGCAGACCTTCGCAGTGGGCATTTACACCAGCTGGTTCACCATGGCCGACCGGGCCGCTGCGGCGCAATTAGCTTTGGGTCTTTTGGCTTTTGCGCTTTTGCTTGCGATGCTCGAACGCGCGTCACGCGGCGAGGCGCGCTATGCCAATGGCCGTCGCAATGCCCCGATGCAGCGGATTTCCCTCGCCGGCACCCAGAAATGGACCGCAACCTTCTTTTGCTTGCTTCCTATTTTGTTGGGGGTTCTTCTTCCGGTTCTTGCTCTTGGCACCATGGCGATCGGGTCAGAGCAAAACCTGCTAAGCCCACGCTACCTTGGCTTTATCCAGAACTCTTTGACACTGGCCAGTATTGCGGCGGTCTGTGCCGTCTGTGCGGCGCTTGTTCTTGGGACGCTACACAGGGTCAAGGCCAACCGGCTGACCGGGACAACGCTCTATCTTGCGCGTATCGGCTACGCTGTGCCGGGTGGTGTCATTGCCGTGGGTCTGCTGGTGCCATTTGCCGCTTTCGACAACAGCCTTGATGCGTGGATGCGGGCAACGTTTGATGTTTCGACCGGCTTGCTATTCACAGGGTCGATCTGGCTTTTGATCTTTGCTTATCTGATCCGCTTTCTGGCTGCTGCATTGGGGGCTTATGAAGGCGGAATTGCCACGGTCGGCACCAATATTGATGCGGCAGCAAGAACACTGGGGCAGGATATGCCCGGCATGGTGCGCCGTGTTCATATACCACTTTTACGCACCAGCATGCTGACAGCGGGCCTGATTGTCTTTGTCGACGTCATGAAGGAACTTCCGGCCACATTGATCATGCGCCCCTTCAATTACGACACGCTTGCGGTGCAAGCCTATCGGCTGGCATCGGACGAACGGCTCGAAGGGGCTGCCGTGCCATCGCTGGTCATTGCCGCGATTGGGCTTATTCCGGTAATCCTTTTGTGCCGTCGTATTGGCAAAGGGCGGGCCTAGCCGCCCTGCCCCTACTTCCCTTTCCAGACAGGGTCGCGCTTTTCGGCAAAGGCCTTAGCCCCCTCAAGCTGATCCTCGGACCGATACAGGGTTTCAACAGTCGCAAATTGGCTCTTGGTGATCTTGTTCATCGCATCCTGAAATTTCATGTCCTCGGATTCGCGAACGATTTCTTTTAGCGCCGCATAAACAAGCGGCGGGCCAGAGGCGATCAGCTCTGCCATTTTGCGTGCCTCATCTATCAACTGACCGGCAGGAACGACGCGATTGATCATCCCCCAGCGCGCGGCTTCTTCTGCATCAATCCAACGCCCTGTCAGCAGCATTTCCATCGCGATGTGGTAAGGAATGCGCTTAGGCAATTTGACAGATGCCGCATCCGCAACGGTGCCAGAGCGAATCTCGGGCAAGGCGAATGTTGCATGATCTGCTGCCAAGAGGATATCGCCGGACAGCGCCAGTTCGAGCCCACCACCACAGCAGATCCCGTTGATCGCCATGATCACAGGTTTGTTGAGGCCGCGCAGTTCCTGCAAGCCGCCAAAGCCACCCTTACCGTAGTCACCATCAACCGCATCGCCTTCGGCCGCGGCCTTCAGGTCCCAGCCGGGGCAAAAGAATTTTTCCCCGGCCGCCGTCACCAAAGCGACACGTAGATCAGGATCATCCCGAAAATCGGTAAAGACGTCACCCATGATCCGGCTCGTTGCCAGATCAATCGCGTTTGCCTTGGGCCGATCAAGCGTGACCTCAAGAATATGGCCGTTACGGGTCGTCTTGATAGGGCCATCAGTCATCGGGAACTCCAGTTGTGATAAGGGCGTCAGCGGCCACCGCACGGGTAGCACCGCAGATCAGCGGATTAATTTCAACCTCAAATGGGCGGGCCTGATAGACGTAGTCTTGCAAGGCAAGGACGGCAGATGCAATGGCGCCGGCATGTGCCGCTGTTGCACCACGGTATCCCTGCAAGATCGGTGCGATGCGCAAGCGGTCCAAAGCCGCATGAATATCATCCGCAGTAACCGGCAGTATGAGTGACACATGATCCGTAAGCACCTCGGTCAACGTCCCACCTGCTGCAAGTGTCAGCACATAGCCATGCGCCGGATCATATACGATCCCGACCAGTAATTCGGCCACTCGATCTGTCACCATCTCTTCGACAAGAAAACTCTCGGTGGGCATGGATTGGGCTGCGGCCATCACCTCTGACAGGCTGTTCAATCCGAGAACGACAGCGCCTACTTCAGTTTTGTGGGCGATGCCCTCACCCTTGAGAACGAGCGGGTAGCCTATAGATGTCGCCGCATTTGAAAGGGCATCAAACGAGCCCGCGCGACATGACTGCGGAACGGTTGCGCCAAGGGCCGAAAGGGCGGCTTTGGCCTCTGCCTCTGTCATGACCTGACCTGCCGTCACGGGACTGATAGACAATGGGCGCCACGCCGCATCTGTTTTCAGAACGCCTGCCGCGACCTCGATTGCTGCAACCGCCTCTTCCATGCCGCAAAGGGGGAGAATTCCGCGTTTGATAAGGTCCAGGCAGACGTCCTCTGGCAGGTTCTCGACAATCGAGCTGAGCACCGCGATAGGCTGACCTGTTAGGCGTTGTGCCGCCGCGATTGCATCAAGGACAAGTTCCCATTCTGCATAACCACAGCGATCCCCCCGCGGAAAATCCAAAACAACCAAACCCAAGGCAACATCCGGCCCCATCATCGCAGCAAAGGTGGCTGCCATCGCTGTTTCGTTGCCCCAGATGAAAGTATGGTAGTCGAGCGGGTTTGACAGTGCCACAAGCGGACCCAGCGTGGCCCGCAGCTTTGCGTGTTGGTCTTGGGTGAGTGCGGGAAAAGACAAAGCGCTGCCTTCTGCGGTGTCAGCAATCAGGCTCGCCTCTCCGCCTGAGCATGACATTGACGCAACGGCAGGAATGGAGAGAGGGCCGACCACATGGAGCAGCTTGAGCGTTTCGAGAAATGCCGAGAGGGATTTGACACGCCCAACGCCAAGTTGACGAAACAAGGCGTCAGCACCTGCGTCACTGCCAGCCAGGGACGCTGTATGGGACACCGCCGCCTTGCGCGCTTGCTCTGATCGTCCAATCTTGAGTGCAACAATCGGTTTACCTTGCTCTCTTGCAAATGCGGCAAGCTCTGCAAATGCGGCCAAATCATCAATACCTTCAATGTAGAGGCCCAGCGCGGTCACTTGCGGGTCCGCGAGCAAAGCCCGTCCCACTTCGGACAGGCCTGTCTGCGCCTGATTGCCGACCGTCACCACATAGGCAAGTGGCAGGCCACGTCGCTGCATAGTCAGGTTAATCGCCACATTTGAAGACTGCGTGATGATGGCGACGCCAGCGTCCACACGCTGACCCCCATGCTGGTCCGGCCAGAGCGTCACACCCTTCAGGTAGTTGATGAAACCATAACAGTTTGGCCCGATGATCGGCATTTCGCCAGCTGCCTCTAGCAAATCTGCCTGTAGGCCCATCCCCTCGGCGTCTTCGGCAGCGGCCTCTTTAAAGCCGGATGCAAAACACACCGCACCCCCAGTGCCCATTGCGGCCAGCTCGGCAATTGCTTGAACCGTCACAAAGCGGTTCACGGCCACATAGGCAGCATCGGGTGGCGCGGGCAGATCAGCGATAGAACGAAAAGGTGTCAGCCCACAAATTTGGTTCTTGGTCGGATGGACGACCCATAAGTCGCCATCAAACCCGATCTTCTGACACTGTGCGACGACGGCCTCACCCCATGGTCCGCCACCGATCACAACCACCGACCTTGGGCGAAATAGTCGCCCCAACCGTTCCATCAGGCACCCAGCGGCCGCAAAAGCTCGCGGCTGATGATGTGGCGCTGAATCTCGGATGTCCCGTCCCAGATGCGTTCAACGCGAGCATCGCGCCAGAAGCGCTCGATTGGAAAATCGCTCATCAGGCCCATGCCACCATAAATCTGGAGCGTCGCGTCGGTCACACGCGCCAGCATCTCGGTTGCGTAGACCTTGGCCGAGGCAATCTCTCGGTTCGCTGGCAGACCCTGATCAAGCCGCCAAGCCGCAGAAAGCGTCAGCATGTCGGCCGCATCGATTTCGGTGATCATATCAGCGATCTGGAAACTGACCCCCTGGAATTTGCCAATGGGTTGGCCGAACTGTTCGCGTTCCGCAGCATAGGACAGCGCGTAGTCAAAGCAGCGACGTGCGCGTCCGACTGACATGGTCGCAACGGTGATCCGTGTCGCGTAAAGCCACTCGTTCATCACCGCAAAGCCACCATCCACCTCACCCAACACTTGCGCATCTGACAGGCGGCAATCGTCAAAGGACAGGATGCAGTTCTTGTAGCCACGATGGCTGACTGAGGCATAACCATCGCGCACCTCAAAACCGGGCGTGCCGCGATCAACCAGAAATGTCGTGATCCGTTTTTTGGGGCCGCGCGGGGTGTCGTCGACACCGGTCGCAACGAACACGATAAAGAAATCCGCATGATCGGCACCGGAAATGAAGTGTTTTGAGCCGTTCAGCACCCAGTCACCGCCCTGACGCACCGCCGAACACTTCATGCCACGCACGTCCGAACCGGCATCTGGCTCTGTCATGGCCAGCGCGTCCATACGCTCACCCCGAACAGCGGGTAGCAAGTACCGCTCTTTCTGTTCCCCCTCGCAGGCCATCAGAATGTTCTGCGGACGGCCAAAGAAGTGATTGAGCGCCATAGACCCGCGCCCCAACTCCCTTTCAACGAGTGCGAAATCAATATGGCTCAGGCCTGCGCCACCCACTTCTTCGGGGAAGTTGCAGGCATAGAACCCTAACTCGATCGTCTTGCGTTTGATTTCCGCTGCGACTTCGGCAGGGACCTCACCCGTTCGCTCGACCAAATCCTCATGCGGATAGATTTCCTGCTCAACAAAGCTGCGGACCGTATCCACAATCATCTGCTGTTCATCGGTCAAGCCAAAGTGCATCGCATGTATCCTCCCTCATGCATGCGACTGAGGGTAGGAACACAGATTCGCGAAGTCATGCTAATTCGCGCACAGTCATTGCATATCCGCGACAAAGACTTGGACCAAAGCCAGGCGGCTGATACCCTCAGCTTATGCTTTTTGAATGCACGCAAACGGTCTCGATCCTTCACGCTCTGATCTTTGGTGCCGGGGATGCCTGTATCAGACTTGATCTGGTTTCGATATTGACCGCGTTTGGCGCATTTATCGCGATTGTCGTATTTCTGCAGTTCCTTGCGCGCCAAGCATGGGTAAGACTGATTGCCCCACGCAAGCCCACGGATCATGACGCTGGAACGACAGGCGCACAGGATACGCCTTTTCAAGACGATCCGAATTATTCGCAAAGCGCTATTCGCACCTCGCGCCGTTAGTTATCAGGCGGGCCGGTGGTTGCCACCGATCGCCTTGGTCAGTTTTTCGGCGGACGCGGTAACACTTTCAGCCAAATCATCGATTCTATCATCGGTGATACGGGCAGTCGGGCCACTGACTGAGATGCCCGCGACAGCTTCGCCAAAGACGTTAAAAACAGGGGCTGCGATGCACCGCATCCCGATATTCCGCTCTTCACCGTCATAAGCGTATCCGCGTGCCCTAGAAGCACGCAAATCGGCAATCATCTCTTCCGGCTCGGTCAGCGTGTAGGGCGTGAACCGTTCCAGCTGACTTGCCGCGAGAATCTGTCGTTGGCGGGCATCATCCATCCGGCTCAAGAGGGCCTTTCCGATACCCGACGAATGCATCGCCCCCTCAGTGCCGGGGGGAAAGAACGCGCGAATTGTGGCATGCGTTTCGACTTGTCCCAAAAACAGAACCTTGCCATCCCGCTCGATCCCGAGGTTAGCCGTTTCGCCCGTGGCCTCCATCAGATCCCGCATGATGGGCCGTGCCCTTTCAACCAAGGATGTGCGACGCAGAAAGTGTGATCCGGTCAGAAACGCGGCTGGTCCAATGCTCCACGTCTGGTTTTGATCATCGAAATCCACAAAGCCTCTGCCCTGAAA
>CAYLMZ010000023.1:27448-29057 GCA_964385035.1 uncultured Loktanella sp. | reverse complement strand
GACCATCCGTTCCAGTGGGGCTCCAAGCGGACCGGGCCTGATCTGGCCCGGGTTGGCGGCAAATACTCTGACGCATGGCACGTGGATCACCTGATGAACCCACAGTCGGTTGTCCCTGAGTCCATCATGCCCGGCTACAGCCACCTGATGAACACTATGGTCAACGCAGAGTATACGGCTGATCTGGTGTCGACCCATGCGTTTGTCGGCGTGCCATACACCGAGGCGATGGTCGATGTCGCTGCCGCAGATGTTCTGGCGCAGGCTGATCCGGAAACGGACGCCTATGATGATCTGCTCGAACGCTATCCCGGTGCCCAGATCCGTAACTTTGACGGTGAGCCGGGTGTATCGGAGATGGATGCGCTGATCGCCTACATGCAGGTATTGGGCACGATGGTCGACTTCTCGACATTTACGCCTGATGCGAGCCGCTAGGAGGATATCATGAACGAGACATCTCTCTTGACGCAAATCGCAGACAACTGGCTGCTTGTCGGTATGTTTAGCCTGTTTGTGATCGCAATTCTCTGGGCGTTTCGCCCGGGGAGCCGCGCGATCCATCAGGAAACATCGAGCATCCCATTCCGTAACGAGGACTTTCCCGCCGAACGGCAGGGACAGTCATCTCAGACTGAGGAGCTGCAATCATGAGCAGCAATGATCAAAAAGACATTGATAAGGTCACAGGTGTCGACACAACCGGTCACGCCTGGGACGGGATCAAGGAACTTAACAGCCCGCTGCCGCGCTGGTGGCTATGGACCTTTTATGCCACCATTGTTTGGGGCATCGCCTATACGGTCGCTTATCCGGCATGGCCAATGATCTCATCCGCAACGGCTGGTGTGCTCGGGTATTCCACCCGCGCCGAAGTCGCCGCAGAGATCGCCCGGTTCGAGGATGCCAATGCCGCGATTTCGGCCGAACTGGCGGCTGCTGACCTGAGCACCTTGGCCGAGAACGAGACTCTGGCACGCTTTGCAACGTCCGCAGGTGGTGCTGTCTTCCGTAACAACTGCTCGCAGTGTCACGGGTCCGGTGCCGCCGGTGCTGTCGGTTACCCCAACTTGCTGGACGATGACTGGCTTTGGGGTGGTGACTTCGACAACATCGAATACACCATCCGTCACGGTATCCGTAACGAAGAGGACTGGGACGCGCGTTGGTCTGAAATGACTGCCTATGACGATATCTTCACCAACGAAGAAGTCGATCAGGTCGTTCAATATGTTCGCTTGATGTCAGGTCAGGGCCATGACGAAACGCTTGCTGCGGCCGGTGAAGGCCTGTTCCTTGACAACTGCGCGGCCTGTCATGGCGACGATGGTGCAGGCAACCGCGACCTTGGTGCGCCAAATCTGACAGATGCCATCTGGCTCTATGGTGGTGACGTTGCCTCACTGGAGGAAACGGTTCGCTACGCACGTTTCGGCGTGATGCCCCCTTGGGGTGAGCGCCTCACAGAAGCCGAGATCAAAGCCGTCACGGCTTATGTTCACCAGTTGGGCGGCGGCGAATAAGGATCACGATCCCCATTCGACCTGTTCGCGCATCAGTCTGGGGTAGTGTGAAGGGAAGGGCGTCTGCGAAAGTGGGCGCCCTTTTC
>CAYLMZ010000023.1:0-27348 GCA_964385035.1 uncultured Loktanella sp. | reverse complement strand
ATCAGTCTGGGGTAGTGTGAAGGGAAGGGCGTCTGCGAAAGTGGGCGCCCTTTTCGTTGGGTAGCGGGGTGCGGGGTGGTGAGGTCCGCATTGCCGGACCTTTCTGCCACTGATTGCGCGGGAACCAAGGTCTGCTTTATCCACTGCACCTACAGACCGTCAATTTGCCATCGTTGTTGTCGGAAAGAGTAACTCAGCAGGATTTCGCCAGGACTGTTTTCTTCTGTGACTGCAACGTCGCGTTCCAATTCCATGCCCAGCTTGCTGCAGAAATCCTGAACCTTATCGAACGCTGCCTGCGACCCTATCTCACTGGGGTCGAGGTCCAGTTCAATTTCCTCTGCAGTGAAGAAGTGAGCGTTTGCGACAGGTCCGCCGAGATCAATCCTCATACAATGCGAGTGTTCCGCATCTCCGAGCATTTGTGCTGCGGACGTTGGGAGTATGGCAGTTGCGCCATCGCACTCATAAGAAACGTTGCCAAGCAACAATGATAGGCTGATCAACTTGTCCCAATCCGAAACAGATGTCCCACGTACAATGACGTCGCGAAGCGAACCATCAGCTTCAAAAATCTGGGACACATCTTTCCATCGCATTGCAACACTGTAGTTGATCGGTCAGGAGCTTTCTACGCTGAAAGCAGACGTCGCCGCATCTTGCAGCATCGGTCGGTTTGGACTCAAAGCCGACTTCCGCTGCGCCAGACCGCCGCGCAACGCTTTGTCCGACGTTAAGCCTCTTGCGCCAGTCGTGCCTCAAGCACATCGAAAGGCACGCCCGGTTCGTCTTTTGCACCGCGAATGACCAGTGAGGTTTTCACAGACGCCACGTTTTCAGCGCTTGTCAGCTCTTCGGTCAGGAAGCGCTGGAAGGTGCGCAGATCAGGGGCCGCGCATTTGAGGATGAAGTCGACTTCGCCATTGAGCATGTGACACTCGCGCACCAGCGGCCAACCCTGACAACGGTTCTCAAATGCCGACAAGTCAGCCTCGGCCTGACTGACGAGGCCCACCATCGCGAAAACCTGCACTTCAAAGCCAAGCTCGCGGGAATTGACGTCGGCGTGGTAGCCTTGGATAAAGCCCTGTTCTTCGAGGGTCCGCACACGACGCAGGCAGGGCGGGGCAGAGATTCCGACCCGTTTGGCCAATTCGACATTCGTCATGCGCCCATCTGCCTGAAGCTCGGCCAAAATCATCCGATCGATTTCGTCCAGTTTTGTGCCCGGCATTGATATTCCCCCATCCATTTTTCCAATTACTACGCCGGTTTGATCTGGTGCGCAACAATGTTTCGCATCCAAGCAAGAAAAGAACCTTTGCAATTTGCACCGCCTGTCTCTTTCATCGCCTTGTTCCTGTCGCTATATCGGGATGGAGATTTGATTGATGAGGCTGCCATGACCGAGACGCGACACACCAAAGTTCTGATCATCGGATCAGGCCCCGCGGGTTACACGGCGGGTGTTTATGCCTCGAGGGCGATGCTGGAACCCGTCTTGATTCAAGGGATCGAACCGGGTGGTCAGCTGACAACAACAACCGAAGTCGAAAACTGGCCCGGAGATACCGAAGTCCAAGGCCCTGACCTGATGGTCCGGATGGAGGCGCATGCCCGCGCGATGGGCTGCGAGATTGTCGGCGATATCGTCACCAATTTGGATCTTCAGAATCGGCCATTTACGGCGACCTGTGACAGCGGCGAAGTCTTTACCGCCGACGCTGTTATCCTTTGCACCGGTGCACGTGCCAAATGGCTCGGATTGCCATCGGAAGAGAAGTTCAAGGGCTTTGGTGTCAGCGCATGTGCAACCTGCGACGGCTTCTTCTATCGCGGTCAGGAAATCGTTGTGGTTGGCGGCGGCAACACGGCGGTGGAAGAGGCGTTGTTTTTGACCAACTTCGCCTCGAAGGTGACTTTGGTGCATCGCCGCGACGAGTTACGCGCAGAAAAAATCTTGCAGGACCGCCTTTTCAAGAACCCCAAGATTGAACCGCTCTGGTTCCATGAAGTTGAAGAAGTCGTCGGCGCAGAGAGCCCCTTGGGCGTCGAGGGCGTCCGTGTGAAACATACAACGACTGGGGAAATCACAGAAATTTCGGCAAAGGGCGTTTTTGTGGCCATTGGCCATGCGCCTGCAAACGAGTTGGTGAAGGATCAGCTTGAAACCCACAACGGTGGTTATGTGAAGGTTGAGGCAGGCACGACACGCACGGCAATTCCGGGTGTCTTTGCGGCGGGCGATCTGACGGATCACGTCTATCGACAGGCCGTCACCAGTGCCGGTATGGGATGTATGGCTGCTTTGGATGCAGAAAAGTTTATCGCGGAGATGGAAAGCGAAGGAACAGCACAAGCTGCAGAGTAAACTGGCAGGAACGATATCGTCTTTCGCGGCTCCGCATCCTAACGACACCACTGGATCTCGATCAAAGGGGGAATGATCCCCCTTTTTTCGTTTGTATACTGGACATCGGACGCACAGCACGTCTATCCCACCGCCAAAGATTTCTTCAATGATTGAGACCCGCTATGATGTCCCAGGACCTTGCCCCGATCCCCGAGCTTTATGTCTCGTACGAGAGTGCGCAAAAGCTGAAGGTCGAGGCAGCCGATCTGCCAAGCCATGACCTGACACCCCGCCAGATATGTGATCTGGAACTCTTGATGAACGGCGGCTTCAATCCCCTGAAGGGTTTTTTGTCTCAAGCCGATTACGACGGCGTGGTCGAAAACATGCGCCTTGCCGATGGCACGCTTTGGCCCATGCCGATTACTTTGGATGTCAGTGAGGCTGAGGCCGAAACCATTGAGATTGGTCAGGACATCGCCTTGCGCGACCAAGAGGGTGTAATCCTCGCCACGATGACGGTCACCGATAAATGGGTTCCCAACAAAGCGTGTGAGGCCGAGAAGGTCTTTGGTGCTGATGATAGTGCGCATCCGGCAGTGAATTATCTGCACAACACGGCTGGTGCTGTTTATCTGGGTGGCCCTGTGACAGGCATTCAGCAACCTGTCCATTATGACTTCCGTGCTCGCCGTGACACGCCAAATGAATTGCGTGCCTATTTCCGCAAACTGGGTTGGCGCAAGGTTGTCGCTTTCCAGACCCGCAACCCGTTGCACCGTGCGCATCAGGAACTGACCTTCCGTGCCGCGAAAGAGGCACAAGCTAACCTCTTGATCCATCCTGTTGTCGGTATGACGAAGCCCGGCGACATTGATCACTTCACCCGTGTGCGCTGCTATGAGGCTGTGCTGGACCAATATCCGGCCTCAACCACCACAATGAGTTTGCTTAACCTTGCTATGCGTATGGCTGGGCCGCGCGAAGCCGTCTGGCACGGATTGATCCGCAAGAACCATGGCTGCACACATTTCATCGTGGGTCGCGATCATGCAGGCCCCGGCAAGAACTCGGCCGGTGAGGATTTTTACGGTCCGTATGATGCCCAAGATCTATTCCGTGAGCATCAGGACGAGATGGGCATCGAAATGGTCGACTTTAAGCACATGGTCTATGTGCAGGACCGCGCCCAGTACGAGCCTGCCGATGAGATCCATGACAAGGATGAGGTGACGATCCTCAATATCTCTGGCACCGAACTGCGGCGCCGCCTGTCCGAGGGTCTGGAAATTCCCGAATGGTTCTCATTCCCGGCTGTGGTCGAAGAATTGCGCAAGACGCGCCCCCCACGGGCAGAGCAAGGCTTTACGGTTTTCTTCACAGGCTTCTCGGGCTCTGGCAAATCCACAATCGCCAATGCGCTGATGGTCAAGCTGATGGAAATGGGCGGGCGTCCCGTGACGCTTCTCGACGGGGATATCGTGCGTAAGAACCTGTCATCCGAGCTCGGCTTTTCCAAGGAACACCGCGATCTGAACATCCGCCGGATCGGTTATGTGGCTTCGGAGATTACCAAGAATGGAGGGATCGCGATCTGTGCGCCGATCGCGCCTTATGCCACAACGCGCCGGGCCGTCCGTGAAGACATTGAACAGTTTGGCGCCTTCATCGAAGTGCACGTTGCGACATCAATCGAGGAATGCGAGCGACGCGACCGCAAGGGCCTCTATAAATTGGCGCGCGCGGGCAAGATCAAGGAGTTCACAGGAATTTCCGACCCATACGATGTGCCGGAAAATCCGGAACTAAGCCTTCAGACCGAAAGCGTCCCTGTCGACAATTGCGCTCATCAGGTGATTTTGAAGCTCGAAAGCCTCGGTCTGATAAAAGCCTGACGGCACCCGCCGTTCAGTGGACTGTCACAGGTTCCATCTTGTGTTCACGCGCGAGATGGAAAGCCAGCTTGCGATCAGCAACCAGCGCAAGCTGTTCACCGGCGGCATTGTGCACGGCGTAAATCTCATCAACATCGCCGACTTGGGTTTGCACCTCAGTGGGCAGCTCAGATGTCAGAATGGGTTTCACGTAGACGATGTTCTGACTGATTTTGTCGAGGTCGAAT
Organism: uncultured Loktanella sp.; assembly: GCA_964385035.1. Classification (GTDB taxonomy): domain Bacteria; phylum Pseudomonadota; class Alphaproteobacteria; order Rhodobacterales; family Rhodobacteraceae; genus Yoonia. The sequence continues at coordinate 22,873 of CAYLMZ010000023.1, read as the reverse complement.
TTCATGTCCATGGCTTACCCTTTCTTGATGTTGATGGTTTGCACGATCCGCTCTGGCACGGACCGGGTCAGGTCGACATGCAAAAGCCCGTTTTCCATGATGGCCTCACCAACGTCGACGCCGTCGGCAAGAACAAATGAACGTTGGAACTGACGCGCTGCAATGCCGCGGTGCAAGAACACCCGCCCGTCGCTGTCGTCCGCTTGTTTTCCACGGATCACAAGTGAGCTGTCTTCAACAGTAATCGCCAAGTCGCTCTCTGCGAATCCGGCGACAGCCAGCGTGATCCGGTAAGAATTCTCGGAAGTTTGTTCGATGTTGTAGGGGGGATACCCTTCGTTTCCGCTTTTTGCGGTGCGTTCGACCAGCCGTTCCAGCTGCTCAAATCCTAAAAGGAACGGATGCGTTCCCAATGCCAGTTTTGTCATAAGACATGTCCTCTTCAAAGCGACTGTCGCGCGCGGCCCCTTGAACCGGCGGCCTGCAAATAAAATATGGGGAGCAGAAGGGGTTTGATCAACCCCACATTAGGCTTGAAACCCACAGATTGGGCGTCACAATAGGCGCGTTGCAACCCTTGGACACGATGCGATGAACAGCACTGCCAAAATGGAAGAAAGCGAAGTTCTGCGCGTCAAGCTTGAGGTTCTCAAGCGTGAACATCGTGATCTTGATGAAGCGATTGAGGCGCTGCATGATCGTGGATCGGCAGATATGCTCACGATCAAGCGGCTCAAAAAGCAAAAACTGGCGCTGAAAGACCAGATTACTCTGCTCGAAGACCGGATTTTGCCCGATATTATTGCCTGAACCATTGCTGCGAATGCCGCCTTGGCTATAGTGCCGCTTCCTTTTGCAAGGCGAGAAAACGCGATGACCAAACCCCTTGTCGGTATCATCATGGGCAGCCAGTCGGATTGGCCAACCATGCGCGAAGCAGCGGATGTGCTGGACGAACTCAATGTGGCCTATGAGACCAAGATCGTCTCTGCCCATCGCACGCCTGATCGGTTGTGGGACTATGGTAAAACAGCGGTTGACCGCGGGTTGCAAGTGATCATTGCTGGCGCCGGAGGGGCGGCGCATCTGCCTGGTATGATGGCCTCTAAAACACGTGTTCCGGTTATTGGTGTTCCGGTGCAAACGAACGCGTTGTCCGGCGTTGATAGCCTTTACTCCATCTTACAGATGCCGCGCGGCTTTCCTGTCGCAACAATGGCGATCGGCGCGGCAGGGGCCAAGAACGGCGGTTTGATGGCGGCAGGAATTCTTGCTTTGCAGGACGCAGAACTGGCTGCCCGCTTGGATCAATGGCGCGCTGATCTCTCAGCTTCAATTGCGGATGAGCCAAGCAATGACTAAGCCGCTTCCCGTCGGGGCAACGATCGGCATTTTGGGTGGTGGCCAACTGGGGCGGATGTTGTCCGTCGCTGCCTCGCGCCTTGGTCTGAAAACACACATCTTCGAACCGGGCGCAAATCCTCCCGCTGGAGATGTCGCGCATCAGGTGACAACGGCCCGCTATGAAGACGAGGCGGCGCTTGCCGCCTTCGGGCAAGCTGTTGATGTCATTACATATGAATTCGAAAACATCCCGACTTCTGCGCTTGACCTGCTTGAAAAGCTTGCGCCGATCCATCCGGGCCGTCAGGCGCTGGCGACCAGTCAGGATCGCTTGATCGAAAAGCAATTCCTGCAAGACCTTGGACTTCAAACAGCGCCATTCGCGGATATTTCAAACGAAGACGACCTAGAGGCAGCCCTGACAACAATCGGCACGCCGTCGATCCTCAAGACGCGCCGCTTTGGCTACGATGGCAAAGGGCAAGCGCGGATCATGTCGCCGGGGGACGCGCCAAGGGCTTTGGCCGATATGGCCGGAGCCCCAAGCATTCTGGAAGGGTTCGTAGACTTTACGCGTGAAGTCTCGGTCATCGGATCGCGTGGGCCGCGGGGCGATGTTGCCTGTTACGACCCGGGTGAAAATATCCACAAAGACGGGATCCTGGACACGACGACTGTGCCCGCAACGCTGTCTCCGGGCCAACGCACCGATGCGGTGCTGATTGCGGCACGTATCCTCAATGCCTTGGACTATGTGGGAGTGATGGGGGTTGAACTCTTTGTTACGCCGCAGGGTTTGATCGTGAATGAAATCGCCCCGCGTGTCCATAACTCCGGGCATTGGACCCAGAACGGCTGCGCGATTTGCCAGTTCGAGCAACATATTCGCGCTGTGGCCGGTTGGCCCTTGGGCGATGGGTCACGCCACAGCGATGTTGTGATGGAAAACCTGATCGGTGACGATATGGCCCGCGTGCCTGAACTGGCGACGTCAGGTGCTGCGATCCATCTCTACGGCAAGGCGGAAATCAAGGCAGGCCGCAAGATGGGTCACGTGAATCGCATCATCGGGCCTGCGGGCTAGGCCCTCTTCCTGCGTTCAAAAATACCTCCGCCGGAGGCATGATCCGTTTCAGGCAAAGGGCCGCTTAGTCGGTGCCAAAGATGATACCGGTCAGGCTGAGCGATCGGTCAAATTGTCCCTCTTTCAAGAAGACCAACACTTCTTCGATAACAAGCGGGTTATTCATCATAAAGGTGTGGGTCACAGGCAAAACAATGTGATCCTGCATCCCCTCAAGCCGGGTCGACGCAACAGAGACTTTTCCGTCATCTGGCCCTTCGATCAGGGCCGAGTAGACAGGATTGAGCGTGCGGTTCCCCGCAATAATCCCGATCTCATAAGGCACCTCGTCTAGCTGATTGGGTAGACTACTGGCTTCTGTTCCCAATTGCAGTCCGGCTGGTCCGTTCACCCACTGGAATGGCTCAATGTCACCAAAGATATCGACAAGTTCTGAGCCGCCATTGGGTGGGCCCAGCATGACGACGCGGCCCATCTCTTTGGGTCTGTTTGTGGTGAGCCAAGCGCGCACAAGGATGCCACCCATGGAGTGCGTGACAAAGTTGACCCGCCGATCGCCGCAGGCGGCCACATCTTCGGCCACATGCTCTTCGACAAGCGTCTGAATTGTACTTTCGGTAGAGGGATAGCCGCGGTTGATGACGAAGTAGCCCTCATCTTCTAGGACAAGTTGCATCGGTGTCAGCGAGATTTCTGTCCGTGCGAGACCGTGAAGCAGCACGACGCACTCCTCTGCCAGGCAGGCAGTGGGCAGGAATGATGCCAAGAGGGCCGCAAAAAACTGTCTCATGTCCCATAGGTAACATGGGAAGGCTTTTGCAAAAGACCCAAAGCGACGAAACCTAGCGTCGTGCCAAAAGTGAAATCCCAATTCCGCCCAAGACCAGCGCCCCCGCAAGGATCAAGCGGGGGGTCAGTGGCTCTGACAAAAACACCACGCCAGCGACGACAGCAATCACCGGCACGCTGAGTTGCGCGATCCCCGCAACTGTTGTGGGAAGCGATGGCAATGCCCGATACCACATTGCATATCCCAGTCCCGAAGTGATCGCGCCCGCGATAATGGCCGTGACCGTTCCCGGAATGTTGACAGGTCCCCATCCTGACCAGATCGGGACAAGCCCGACCAAAGGTAAGCACAAAAGAAAGTTGCTTGCAGTCGCACCAAGTGGGTCGGCCTCAGACCGCCCCAGCAACGTGTACGCCGCCCATGCGGCACCGGCGACGGTCATTGACAATGCACCGCCCAAGGGCACCGTTGCAGCCCCCGCGGGCCAAAGCAGCACACAGAGCCCCGCAAGCGCAATCGCGGCCCCGATCCAACGCAAAAGAGGGATATTGCCTCCTTCGATCACCGCCCAGCCAAAGACGACGATCTGCAAGACCCCAAACAGGATCAAAGCGCCCAACCCCGCATCAAGCGAGATATAGGCCCAGGAAAACCCGACCATATAGACAGCCAAGGCAAACGCGCCGGCATAGCGCGCAGGTGTCAATACAGCAGGTCGGGCTGCCTTGCGCATCAGCACAAGCAGCCAAAGCATCGCCGCCCCGGCACCGGTGCGCACGGTTGCAAAATCCATGGGGTCCATGCCTTGCAGCCCAACCCCGATCCGGTTCAGGACAGAGTTGGCCGCAAAGGCACACATGGTCAGTGTGACGAGCGCAAACAATCGCATTTAGCTGGCTTTACCACCCATTTCATAGGCCCTCGCAATCAAGGCTGCCGGGTCCTGTGTGCCCAGTCCCGCTTCGGTTGCATCATGCACAATATCGGCAAATCGCCGTAAGCTTGGTGCCGCCAGCCCGTAAGCCTCCGCCACCCGCAAAAAGACATCGGCATCCTTTCCGGCTGATTTGATTTCAAAGCCGATTGTATCGTCCTGACCCAGCACTTTGGGAATGCGATCCGCGACCATAGGAATGCCGGCGGGACCACCACAAAGGATTTTCAGCGCTGTTTCGAGCGGTAATCCCGCTGCCCGGGCCAGCGGCATCATATCTTCAAGCCCTGCAAAGTAGGCCTGTAGCATGCCGTTATTGATCGTTTTCATCACAAGTCCGGTGCCGAGAGGGCCAACATGGAAGATGCGCGAGGTGAGGTCCTTTAAGGACTGATTTGCCTGCGTGGCCGCCTTGTCGGTCCCGCCAATGAAGACACCGCACGCACCAGCAAGCACCAAGTCCGGCCCACCCGAAATAGGCGCATCCACGGCACCCGCGCCCTTTGCTTCGATTTGGGCGATACGGTCTTGCAGTACCGTGGGAACGACGGTGCTGGTTTCAATGATAAGTTTGCCATCCAAATCGCATGTGAGGAGAGTATCCAGAACCGCGCCTACGGCATCATCATTCAGAAGGCTCAGGATCAATGCATCGCATTTCGCAGCAAGCTCGCGAATGCTGGCCGCGTGATCAATCGCGTCGAGCGTTTTCCCGCTACGGGTCCATGTGGTGACCTTGCACCCCTGCGCGGTCATGCGTTGCGCGATGGCGCTACCCATGCGGCCCAGTCCGATGATGCCAATCTGTGTCAATGTCGAAGTCCTCGTCACTATCGGGCCAAACCAGATGGTGTTTCAGCCTCGCCTAGCGCTCAGTTCAACAGATCATCGGCTGAATGCAAAGTGCCAGTATTGAGAATGGACTGTGTTCTGTCAGATGACTCTCCCAAGGGTTGCGTTCCCCCGTGGGCACCAGCATAACTTTCATACGAAATGCATGAGAAGGATTGATAAAAGTGAGATTTCTATTGGCTGCCGTGGCAGCAGTTTCGGTATTGAGTGCCTGTGCTGAGACAGAGGGTTCAACCACGCTTGCAGATCGGGCGATTGATGACCGATTTGGCGGCGGCGAACTGGTGTTCACCGATTTGGCGCGGATACCTTACCGGATTGGCATTTTTGATCAGGACGGGTTGTTCGTCATTTGTGCGGCCGTTCAAAATGCCCGTTCTTCTGTTGACCAAAGGGTGCTGGACGCCATGGTCGTCGAAGTGAATGGTGAGACACTTCAACGGGGCATGCGCTGGGCGACCCGCTATTCCGGTGGTGTCGACCTGAATGGCCGGACAGCGGCCTGTCGTTTGACATCTACACCCATCATGCAGGACGCTGAGTTTTCGGTTCGTATGAGCCAAACGCGTTTCTGAGCGGCAAGACACATCAATGAACGACAAAGGGCGGCTCTTTTCAGAGCCGCCCTTCTTACTTTGCCTCAGGCAAAGGCGTCTTACATCATGCCGCCCATGCCGCCCATGTCGGGCATGCCGCCGCCAGCTGCTGCACCTTCTTTGGATGGCTTGTCTGCAACCATGGCTTCGGTTGTGATCAAGAGACCCGCAACAGATGCCGCGTCCTGCAGAGCAGTCCGGACAACCTTGGCAGGGTCGATCACGCCAAACTTGAACATGTCGCCATATTCTTCGGTCTGTGCGTTAAAGCCGAATGCCTTGTCGTCGCTTTCGCGGATCTTGCCAGCAACAACGGAGCCGTCGACGCCGGAGTTTTCGGCGATCTGGCGCAGCGGTGCTTCGATCGCTTTGCGGATGATGGAGATACCGACGTTCTGGTCAGAGTTTGCACCCTCCAGACCGTCCAGTGCCTTGCCGCCCTGAACCAGAGCAACACCACCACCAACAACAACGCCTTCCTGAACAGCAGCGCGTGTCGCGTTCAGTGCGTCATCAACGCGGTCCTTACGCTCTTTCACTTCCACTTCGGACATGCCGCCGACGCGGATGACAGCAACACCGCCTGCGAGTTTCGCAACACGCTCTTGCAGCTTTTCGCGGTCGTAGTCGGACGTTGTCTCTTCGATCTGGCCACGGATCTGGTTGACGCGTGCTTCGATCTCGGCCTTGTCACCTGCACCGTCGACGATGGTTGTTTCGTCCTTGGTGATCGAAACGCGCTTGGCAGAGCCCAGCATGTCGATTGTGACGTTTTCAAGCTTCATGCCGAGGTCTTCGGAGATAACCTGACCGCCTGTCAGGATCGCGATGTCCTGCAGCATGGCTTTACGACGGTCGCCGAAGCCTGGTGCCTTCACAGCAGCGATCTTCAGACCACCGCGCAGCTTGTTGACAACGAGTGTTGCCAGCGCTTCGCCTTCGACATCTTCAGCGATGATCAGAAGCGGCTTGCCGGACTGGATCACGGACTCGAGCAGTGGAACCATTGGCTGCAGCGAAGAAAGCTTCTTTTCGTGCAGCAGGATGATCGCGTCTTCGAGCTCTGTTGTCATCTTGTCTGGGTTGGTGACGAAGTATGGTGACAGGTAACCGCGGTCGAACTGCATACCTTCAACAACGTCTGTCTCTGTTTCCAGACCTTTGTTTTCTTCAACAGTGATGACGCCTTCGTTGCCGACTTTCTGCATCGCGTCTGCGATCTGGCGACCGATTTCAGCTTCGCCGTTAGCAGAGATTGTGCCGACCTGTGCCACTTCGTCAGAGTCGTTGACAGGGCGTGCTGCCGCCTTGATGGCTTCAACAACTTTCGCCGTTGCCATGTCGATGCCGCGCTTGAGGTCCATTGGGTTCATGCCAGCAGCAACAGACTTCATGCCTTCGCGAACGATGGCTTGGGCCAGAACTGTTGCAGTTGTTGTACCGTCACCAGCTTCGTCGTTGGTGCGCGATGCAACTTCTTTGACCATCTGTGCGCCCATGTTCTCGAACTTGTCTTCAAGCTCGATCTCTTTGGCAACAGATACACCGTCTTTGGTGATGCGGGGTGCGCCGAACGATTTGTCCAGAACAACGTTACGACCCTTAGGGCCCAGAGTGACCTTCACTGCGTCAGCGAGGGTGTTGACACCTTTGAGCATGCGGTTGCGTGCATCTGTGTCGAATTTGACGTCCTTAGCAGCCATTTTCATGTGCTCCTTGAATGAATAGTAGTTTGGAAAGTGTGACGATCAGTCCGGGCTTACATGATGCCCAGGATGTCGCTTTCCTTCATGATCAGCAGTTCTTCGCCGTCGATGCGGACTTCGGTGCCGGACCATTTGCCGAACAGAACCTTGTCGCCTGCCTTGACGGACATTGCGATCAACTCGCCGCTGTCCTTGCGGGCACCTTCGCCTACGCTGACGATTTCGCCTTCGGCTGGTTTTTCTTTGGCGTTGTCAGGAATGATCAGACCGCCAGCTGTTTTTTCGTCGCTTTCAATGCGACGGACCAAGACACGGTCGTGAAGTGGTTTAAATGCCATTTCAGAACTTCTCCAGTTCGTGTTTCTCCCATGTTAGCACTCAACGGGTGCGAGTGCTAACGCAGCGTAGCTAAGGACCGCGCGCCGGTGAGTCAACAATCTCAGTCGAGATTTTTGCACAATTTAGAGAAGAATTTCCGCCGCAGCGCAGCGAGCCTAGTCGCGTGGCGCGGGCTGATCGTCATCCTCTGACAGGATACGCCATGCGTCGCCTTCCAAGTCTTCATACTGATTGGCGCGCAGGCTCCATAGGAACGCGGCCAGTCCAAGCCCGCCCAGAAAGAGCGAAACCGGGATCAGGAAAACCAGAACGTTCATAGCTTTTTGCCTTTCAGGCGGATCGCGTTGAGCAACACAGTAATCGATGACGCCGACATCGCAATGGAGGCAATAAGCGGCGTGGCCAGCCCAACAAGGGCCACGGGCACGGCAATTACGTTGTAAACTGTCGAGATGGCGAAGTTCTCGCGGATCCGCTTGAGTGCTGCCCGCGCTACCAGTGGCAGTTCGATCATCGGGAGCAGACTGTCGTTCAAAAGAACGATATCAGAAGCCGCGCGCGATGCGTCGGCGGCAGTCGCAGGCGAGACGCTCGCATAGGCAGCTGCAAGTGCGCCAGTGTCGTTGAGGCCGTCACCCACCATCAGGACTTTTGCTCCGGTCGCTGAAAGCGCGTTGATATAGGCCACTTTGTCGTCCGGTTTGGTTTCTGCTTTCCAGTGATCGACATTGAGTGCCGCTGCTATCCTTGCGGTCTCATTTGCGTCATCGCCCGACACCAGATGGACGGCCATACCCGCATTCTGCCATTCGCGGATCAATTCACCAGCGCCTTCGCGCAGCTCAGAGCGCAAATGAATCTTTTGCGGGCGCTTGTCGCCCACCTGAATGTAGGTCCCGTTGCCCATGCCAAGCCATGCGCCAGAGCCAAGCCGGACCACTTGACCGTTCCAGAAAGCACTCAGCCCTTTGCCTGCGTGTTCTTTCTGCTGGCTGATTGACGCCGGTGTAATGTCACTGAGCGAGGCTGCGATGGCCTGTGCCACAGGATGTGTTGCATCTTGGGTCATGGCTTTTGCGATAGCCTGCGCTGTTGGATCAAGCGTATCCCGGCTTGCCGCAGGCATCGTCAACGTGCCGGTCTTGTCAAATACCACGGTATCCACTTCGGCCAACCGTTCCAATGCGGTGCCGTTCTTGACCAAGAGCCCTGCACGGAACAGCCGGCCGGCAGCGACAGTTGAAACGGCAGGCACAGCCAGGCCCATCGCACAAGGGCAGGTGATGATCAGAACCGCCACCGCAATATTGATCGAAAGCCGGAAATCACCGGAGTAGAGAATCCAGAAGACAAACGCCGCAAGTGCCATCAGATGTACCACAGGTGCGTATAGGGCAGCAGCTTGATCGGCGACGGCCGTGTAGCGATTGCGGACGGCCTCGGCTTCGTCAACCATCGTCACCATCTTGCGCAAGGTTGTATCAGTCCCGACGGTCATGGCCTCGATGGTCAGCGGCGCGTCCATGTTGATCTCACCGGCGGTGACGGCTGTGCCGATAGTGACTTGGGCCGGTTTGCTTTCACCAGTAAGAAGTGACCGGTCAATTTGCCCTTTGCCGATCGTCACGATGCCATCCACGGGGATACGTCCACCGGGCAGGACCTGCACATGGTCGCCCACGGCAAGGTCGCTGAAATCGACCATCTGGCGCACACCGTCACGCACGCGCAGAACACGCGGGACTTCGAGCGCGGCCAGTTGCGCTGCGGCTGAAGCTGCCGCCTTGCGGCTGCGATGATCAAGGTAGCGGCCGATTAGGAGAAAGAAGGTTAGCGTGACCGCCGCATCAAAGTAGGAGTGATGGCCACCGTAGATCGTCTCATAAAGTGAGATGCCTGAGGCCAGCAGGATCGCCAACGCAATGGGCACATCCATATTGAGTTTGCCTACCTTGAGGGACCGCCAGCCGCTCTCAAAGAAGGGTTGCGCGGAGTAGATCAGGGCCGGGATTGCGATGATCGCTGTCAGCCAATGGAACATATGCATCGTCGCGCCAACGGCACCCGACCAGATGGCGACGGACAAGAGCATGATGTTCATATTGGCAAAGCCGGAGACCGCCAGCCGGGTCATCAGGCTGCGCCCATAGGCATCGCCCTCGGCCCCCAAGAGCGTTGTGTCAAGCGTGCGCGCCTCGAACCCAGCAAGCTCAAGCGTATCGATCAGGTCTTCGGGTGCGATGGGGTAGTCAGTGCCGACAGTCACCCGTTTCATGCTGAGGTTCACGCGGGCGTTGGCCACCCCGTCGACGCCGCGCAATGTTTTTTCAACACCGTTGATGCAAGCCACGCAGTGGATGCCTGGCAGCGAGAGCACAAGCTGGTTGATGCCATTGGATTTGGCGGCTTCAAGCTGCCCCTCTGGCAGGCCTATGCAGGCTGGACAGGCGGCAGTATCGCTCATTGCGCCCTCAGTGGGAACCTGCGGCGGAAGTGGGTGCCGTCTGCGGCGATCAGCTCAAGACGCAGGTTGTAGTTGCCCTCACCTGCAATAACCGGGGCGGTGATGGCGGTGCCATTCCAGACGAAATCCGGCGTTTGGTCATCGTTGACATGAGTGGGGCGGCCAAAGATGGCGCGGGCGACCTCAGCCTGCACCGGATTGCCTGCCTCATCGGTGATAGCCACGGTCAGCATCCCGTTTTCGAGCGTTGTTGCCACATCCCACCCAAGGGCGTTCTGTGCCTGACGCTCGATCTCGAACTTCTGGCTGGCAACATAGGCATTGCGGTCTTCGACACCGGGAAAGGTGGCGATAGCGTTATAGGCAAACCAGAGGTTCACGGTGATGATCGTGCCGAACATCGCCAGCATAAGACCCAGCATGTGCCAACCTGTAAACTCACGTGTCATTGTGGGACCCTCCCGTTGAAAATGGCATCTTTATAGGCGCGCTCGCCTGATGCGATGTCTTCGACCCAGAAACGGAAACCTGTGACATCTTGGGTCGCAGCTGGGTCTTGTGGGCGCGCAGTAACATAGACGCGCTGCAAGAATGTCTCGTTGGCGGGGATGGTGACGTTCCGTTCAGCTGTGCCTTCGAGTTCGATGCGCAAAATGTCGTCGGACTTCAGTGACAGGTGGAAAACGCGATCCTCGCCATGTTTGTTGAGCAAACGAATGTCGTAGATGTTCCGGATCGAGCCATCAGACAGTGTCACGAATGTTGGGTTCCGTACTGCGGCCACGTTCATTTCGATGTCCGCCCGCACAAACAGGGCAAAGACCAGACCAACACCAATCGCGGCCCACATCGCCGTGTAAATCATCGTGCGCAAGCGGAAGACGTGCTGCCAAAGCTTCTTGGCAGGCTTCCCTTTGGCTTCTTCTTCCTGATCAGACAGAGCGAGGTAGTCGATCAAACCACGCGGCTTGCCGATTTTGTCCATGATGTCGTCACAGGCATCGATGCAAAGCGCACAGGTAATACACTCCATCTGCTGACCATCACGAATGTCGATACCTGCTGGGCAAACGTTGACGCAGGCCATGCAATCAATGCAATCGCCGGTGCCTTCGGAGTTCTTTTTGCCGCGCGGTTCGCCCCGCCATTCGCGGTAGGCCACAGTCAACGTTTCAGGGTCCATCATTGCGGCCTGGATGCGGGGCCAGGGGCACATGTAGTTGCACACCTGTTCGCGCATGAAGCCGCCGAAAATAAAAGTAGTGGCTGTCAGCACGCCAATGGTCGCCCAAGCGATGGGAGGAGCGCTGAACGTGGCAAGGCTGACAGCCAAAGTTGGGGCATCCGCAAAGTAAAAGACCCATGCGCCGCCCGTAGCTACGGAGATAAGTAGCCAAACGGTCCACTTGGTGAGACGCAGGCGGGCCTTGCGGAAATCCCATTTGGCATTCCACAGCCGAACACGTGCGTTCCGGTCGCCTTCGATCCAGCGCTCAACAAGTATAAAGAGGTCGGTCCAGACGGTCTGGGGGCAGGTATACCCACACCAGACGCGGCCCAGAGCCGAGGTAAACAGGAACAGGCCAAGGCCTGCCATAATCAAAAGGCCAGCCACAAAGTAGAATTCATGGGGCCAGATCTCGATCCAGAAAAAATAGAACCGACGATGTGCCATATCCAAGAGCACCGCCTGATCAGGGAGGTTTGGCCCCCGATCCCACCGGATCCAGGGCGTCAGGTAGTAGATGCCAAGGGTGACGGCCATCACCCACCACTTCAGGTTACGGTAAAAGCCGCTGACGCGGCGCGGGAATATCGGTTCACGCGGCGCATAAAGAGGTTGGTTTTCGCTCGTCGACATCGTCGGTCCATCAGGGAGAGGTTTCTGTTCGCATGATGGGTATCGCGAGAATCGCATTTCGATTCTTTGATGTGGATCAATGGGTCAGCAAAGGCCGCCTGCGGTGGGCTGTCGCAGGCGGCCTGAAAGGTCTGTCTGATATGCTGTTTTTACTGCTGCGGGCGCTCTGCCCAGCCCGCGAAAATCTTCTCAAGGGCAACGACGGCATAGTAAAGCAGGATCCCCAGCACAGCGAGCGCGATGAGAACTGCAAACATCAGCGGGTAATTCGAGTTTGTTTGCCCTGACAGGAACAATGCGCCCAATCCTTTGCCGTGCGGCGAGATAATCTCGACCAGATTGGTGCCGATGAAGGCCAGCGTGACCGAGACTTTCAGCGCCCCGAAGAATTCCGGCAGTGTTTTGGGCAAAGCAATTTTCCAGAAAATCGTGAACTTGCTTGCCCCGAGCGAGCGCAGGATGTCACGGTATTCCGGTTCCAATGTCGAAAGCCCGATGCCCACCGAAACGGCGATGGGAAAGAACGAGATCAAAAAGGCCATCATGACCGTATTGAAGTTGTGCTGACCGACAAACAGAAGCGCCAGCACAGGCACCAGCGTTGCTTTGGGCACTGCATTGAAGCCCACAAGGAGGGGGTAAAGCGCATCCCGCGCGATCCGCGAGAACCCCATGATCATGCCAATTGCCGTGCCGACAATGACCGCCAGCAAAAGCCCCAGTACCGTGCGCCACAGCGTGTCCCAGCCGCCCGTCAAGAACAACTCCCAGAAACGGCTGTAGGCGGCGGGCAGGTCTGATGGAGAGGCCATAACAAAGTTGGGCCAGTCGTTGATCCAGACGATCGCTTCCCAAAGAATCAGGAAGATGATGATCGCAATAAGCGGTGTCGCGATTTTCTGAAAAGTCTGCATTAGTGTTGTCCTGCCTCTGGGTCGCGGCCTTGGGCGATCTTTATCTGGTCGCGCAAGGTAGCAAGCATCTCAGCGCATTCGGGGGTATAGAGACCGTCCAACTGCCGCAGCCCGCCATCTTGCGGGTATTTGACATCAAGCACGTATTGGGTCGTCGCAGGGCGGCCAGACAGGACAATCACCTGATCACCAAGGTAGACGCTTTCGCGCAGGTCGTGGGTGATCAGGACGGCGGTAAAGGGTTCCTGTGCGCGCAGCGCATGCATGGTTTGCCACAGGTCTTCACGGGTGAAGGCGTCAAGCGCGCCAAATGGCTCGTCCATGATCAGCACTTCGGGTTTGTGCACGATGGCACGACAAAGCGAGGCGCGTTGGCGCATGCCGCCCGATAGCTCTGACGGGCGCTTGTTCTCAAATCCGGTCAGACCGACAAGGTCCAATAGTTCCATCGCGCGGGCTTCGCGGTCGGCGCGCGGCATTGAAGGCGCCACGATTTCCAACGGCAGGATCACATTGTCGAGGATCGTGCGCCATTCCAGCAAAACGGGGTTCTGAAAAGCCATACCAACCGTCTTGCGCGGGCTCTTGATCAACTCACCATGCAACCAGACTTCGCCCTGATCGGGTTTCATCAGGCCAGTCACAAGGCGGGTCAGGGTGGACTTGCCACACCCCGACGGGCCGACCACGGCTGCAAACTCGCCTTCGGGGACAGACAGGTTGAGGTCATCTAGAACGGGCAGGGGGCCGTTCGGCGTCTGATAGGCGTGGGTGACGCCCTTAATCTCGATGAGGTTATTCATGTGCGGCGGCGCCCGCATGTCGCGGGCGCCAATCCTTTCTTATTTGAGCATGCGCGCATCAGCGGCAGGCAAGAAGCTGTCATCAAAATAGAGAGACATCTCTGGCTCGTTCATGAACTCATAGACTGTTTTTGTCTGCTCGATCGCGGCCATCATGCGGTCTGTATCAACACCGCCCATACCATTTGCCATGACGTAGTCTGTCAGAACGTTGGCATCGATTGCCATTTGGAGGCGTTCGGTTTCAAGGTCAGCGTCAGCGGCCGGGTTACGCTCGAGCAGCGCTTCGATCGCGGGCGCAGGATCAGCGATCGCCGATTTCCAACCGGCCGCGACGGCAGTTAGGAAACCTGTGACGACGTCTGGATTGTCAGCGGCAAAGTCTGTGTTGACGATGATCGCGTTGCCATAAAGCTCAACCCCGTTGTCGGCCATCAGGATGACGCTGATATCATCGGCAGGAACGCCAAGACGCTTGAGGTTCAACGTGGACGAGAATGAAAAACCTGTAACCGCGGCGACCTGACCTTCGGCCAGCATTGGCTCACGCGTTGGGAAGCCGACTGGTTCAACGGTGATCGCATCAACATCAAGGTTGTTTTCAGCCGCAAAGATCGGGAACTGCGCCCAAGCACCATCAGGGGGCGGGGCACCAAGAATACGGCCTTCAAGATCAGCAGGGGCTTCAACGCCCAGTGATTTGCGGCCCACAATTGCGAATGGTGGCTTGTCATAGACCATCATAACGGCCTTGACCGGCGCATCAGGGTTCTGATCCAGAAAGCGCATCAAGCTGTTGATGTCCGCAAAACCAATCGGAAAAGCGCCGGTCGCGACCTTTGGAATAGCGTCAAGTGAACCATTCCCCTCAGAGATGCTGACCTCCAGCCCTTGATCAGCGAACAACCCACTGTCGATAGCGTAGAAGTAGGGTGCGGCTGGGCCTTCGAACTTCCAGTCGAGGGCGAAAGGTATTTCTGTTTGGGCGGATGCGCTGGTTGCGCCGATGACGGACAGCGATGCAGCAAAGGCCGCTGAGATAAAACGATTGAACAAGGCGAGCTCCTTATTGGTGTTGGGTGCGGAGAATCCCCGCACCGGATGGACAAAAAGGTTTCACGCGAGGCCAGAGAGTAAAACGTGATCCGCACCATCCTGAACCTGAACGATACCGGTGCTAAAAAATGAGGCAACTACTTTCATTATCGCCTTATACTTGTGCATAGGGTCAGAGGTGCTTGAGCGCTTGGTCGTCATTCATGTGCTGTATTCAGTCTCGCTTTTGCGGCCTATCGGGCGTAAGGGACAATCATGAAGATCGTCCGCCTCCAAGATGCACATGCCTTGCCGCTTTGGCGCAGGCCTACAACGTTGCTTTTTGTGATGGCTATGGCCATGCCTGTCGCCTTCGCGACGTGGTCGGCGCTACTCAATAACTTTGTGATCGAGGTCGCAGGTTTTGATGGGTCTGACATTGGCTGGTTGCACACGGTGCGCGAAATCCCCGGGTTCTTTGCCATCGGTGTGATTGCCCTGATCATGTTTATCCGAGAACAGGTGCTTGGCCTCGTGGCCCTGATCATGCTGGGGGCGGCCACCGCCGTGACAGCAGAATTTCCGCAAATGGCGGGTATTCTGACGGTCACAATGCTCTCGTCGATCGGGTTTCACTACTATGAGACCGTCAACCAGTCCTTGCAGCTGCAATGGATCGACAAAAAGAAGGCCCCCCAGACCCTCGGGTGGATTTTGTCGGCAGGGTCAGCGGCAACGCTCCTCGTCTATTTGCTGATCGTGCTGACATGGGAAAGCCTCGGGCTGACCTATAGCACGGTTTACTGGCTTTCGGGCGGTTTCACGGTTGTCGTGGCGGTGATCTGTTTGCTGGCTTACCCGCAATTCGAAAGCCCACATCCTCAGACCAAAAAGATGGTGCTGCGCAAGCGCTACTGGCTCTATTATGCTTTGCAATTCATGTCAGGTGCGCGGCGGCAGATTTTCGTGGTGTTTGCGGGCTTTATGATGGTCGAGCAGTTTGGCTTTGCCGTCGATGACATTACCAAGCTCTTCATGGTCACCCTTCTGATCAACATGCTGGCTGCCCCATTGCTGGGGCGGATCGTGCAGGTGTTTGGAGAGCGTCGGGCGCTGATCTTTGA
Source organism: uncultured Loktanella sp. (assembly GCA_964385035.1). Classification (GTDB taxonomy): domain Bacteria; phylum Pseudomonadota; class Alphaproteobacteria; order Rhodobacterales; family Rhodobacteraceae; genus Yoonia. The sequence continues at coordinate 7,027 of CAYLMZ010000023.1, read as the reverse complement.
ATATGTGGGCCTCTGTGCCGTCTTCTTTGCCTATGGCGGGATCTACTATTTTGGCTGGGGCGTGGTGCTGGCCACAGCGCTCTATATTATAAACCACATCTTCTTTAGCCTCGCTTTGGCAATCAAAACCTACTTTCAAAAGATTGCCGACCCGCAGGATATCGCACCCACGGCAGCAGTGGCCTTTACGATCAACCACATTGCGGCAGTGTTCCTGCCAGCGATGCTGGGCTACATCTGGCTGCAGTCGCCCGGCTTCGTCTTTTTGATGGCAGCGGGAATGGCGATTGTTTCGCTGTTGCTCTCATTGCTGATCCCGCGGCATCCGGCACCCGGTCATGAAACTGTGTTTCAGCGCCAGTTGGTGGCGGCGGCAGAGTAGTAAATCCGTCGTGCCCGCCTATATCGTGGTCAGATCGCATAGGAGACACCATGTTTTTCATGAACCGCACCAAATCTGAAATGGTTACACCTGACGCAGCCCTTCCGGGCCGAGAAGCGGCAATTCCGACCGCTGCGACGCATTTCGTTTATGGCACCCCGCTTATGGCGGATGTACCCGCAGGCATGGAAGAAGCCATGTTCGGTATGGGGTGTTTCTGGGGTGTTGAGCGGATGTTCTGGAAACTGGACGGCGTCCAGTCGACAATGGTGGGCTACGCAGGAGGCTATACCCCCAATGCAACCTATGAAGAGGTTTGCAGCGGCAAGACCGGTCACAATGAAGTCGTGCGCGTGGTCTATGATCCGTCCGTAATTTCATACGACGATCTTCTGCGCGTCTTCTGGGAAGGTCATGACCCAACCCAAGGGATGCGTCAAGGCAACGACCGTGGCACGCAGTACCGATCCGGGATTTACACCTATTCAGAGGCGCAAAAGGCAGCTGCCGAAGCGTCGAAAGTCGCCTTTGCATCGCGGCTTGCCGAGGCGGGCTATGGTGCAATCACCACCGAGATTATTGAGGCACCGACCTTCTACTTTGCCGAAGAGTATCATCAGCAGTATCTGGCCAAGAACCCCAATGGCTACTGCGGGATTGGCGGTACAGGTGTGACCTGCCCGATTGGTGTCGGGGTCTGATCGGGCCTATGCGGACGCATCATGTGGCCCGTTTGATTTTGGCGCCTGTCCTGTTGGGGCAGGCGTTTTTCGTCCGCAAGCGGGTCCGGCGATTGTCCGAAGCTACCGGAGCGCGCGAAGGTCGGGCGGGGCAAGGTCCGCTGCTTAGGTTGTTGGTCATCGGAGACTCGTCTGCCGCAGGTGTCGGCGTGCAAACACAAGATGATGCGCTTTTGGGGCAGTTGGTGCAGGAACTGGCGAATGACTACACGGTTGAATACCGGTTGATCGGTGCCTGCGGCGCCAAGACCGCCGATGCTGTCGCGTGGATGAGTGATGTTGATACCCACTTTGATGTCGCTGTCACTGCCTTGGGCGTTAATGATGTGACCAAGCTTACGCCACTCCCTGCCTTTTTGAACAGCCAGCAGCAGCTCTGGACCTTGTTGAAGATCCAATGCGATGTGAATCAGGTGATCGTGTCGGGGATGCCGCCTTTACGTCTTTTCCCGGCATTGCCGCAGCCGCTCAGATGGGTGATCGGCGCGCGTGCAGAAGAGTTCCGTCAAGCACTTGAGGCGCGGATTGCCGCTGCTGAGGGGATCGATTTGTTGCGGTTTTCGCCGCATTTTGTTGCCGCCGACATGGCCGAGGACGGGTTTCACCCCGGGCCAAAGGTTTATGCAGACTGGGCGCGGGCCGTCGCCCGCGAGGTCAAGCCTCCGCGAAGCCTCGCTTGACGCCAGAGGCACCGCGCCATACCCAGCGCTGAAATCGCACGAGGCCCCAAATGACTTCCTTCACTGCCCTGACCACAATCACCGGAGAAGATCCGGCATATGCGCTCGCTGAAGATCTTGAGGTTTTGACCCCCGAACCAACAGGTGTTGGTGTGTTCGAGATCGAAGATGGCTCGGGTCTATGGGAGGTCGCGGCCTATTTCCTCGAAAACCCCGATGTCGCGGCTTTGGCGGTGCTGGCAACGCTGCATGGTGCCAAACCTTTTGTCGTCTCCGAGATCCCCGATCAGGACTGGGTTTCAAAGGTGCAGCGCGAATTGGCGCCTGTCGAGGCAGGACGGTTCTTTGTTTATGGCAGCCATGATGCGGACAAAGTGCCAACTGATCGTATCTCGCTATTGATTGATGCGGCGATGGCCTTTGGGACCGGCCATCACGGAACGACAAAAGGCTGCCTAGAAGCGTTCGACCGCTTGCTTGAACAGGGAGGTCGCCCCCAGAAAGTCCTCGATGTCGGATGCGGAACAGCTGTTCTGGCTATGGCAGCCGCCAAGATGCTTCCCGGTCAGATCCTTGCCAGCGACATTGATCCGGTCGCCGTTGAAGTTGCGCAAGCCAACGTCGCCGCCAACGGGCTTGCCGGTCGGGTGAATTGCGTTGTTGCACCGGGTTTTGGGGCGCCTGAATTGCGTGACAACGGGCCTTATGACCTGATCTTTGCCAATATTCTAAAGGGGCCGTTAATTGGCTTGGCGCCCGACATTGCAGCCAATACGGCACCCGGCGGAACGGTGATTCTATCAGGTATCCTGTTGGATCAGGCGCAAGAGGTGATCGGAGTTTATCAACAAAACGGCTTCAATCTTACTGAAGAAGCGGCTATTGTTGACTGGAAGACCCTCATTCTGACCAAAAAATGACAGATTTGAGGGGCTTTTCGCCTAAACTTTCGGGATTTTTCTTGTCTCGTTTCGCGATCCTGTGAGAAATTACAGTATATAAATTGACGATTTTTATTTGGAGGGTCCTCCGGTGCAGCCGAACGTCCCATTCGACAAAAGACTAAAGCAGATTGAACGCCGCCACGAAAAGATGAGTAGGGGTGTTGTTCGCTCGATGAATTCAGACGGGTTGATCGTCGCGCGGCCACGGGCCTACCGGCCCCGGTTCCCTCTCAAGGGACTGATTGTGGTCTTGCTCATCGGCTTCCTCTTCAAAGGGTTTGTCTTTGCCTATCTGGGTGAAGAGGCTTACGCCGAGCGGGTTACCTCGCTTCAGTCGGGAACGGCCATGGAAAAAGCTGGGGCGTGGGTCATGCAGCCCGATCCGGCGACGTTGCTGATCGCGAATTCAATTGGTGCGATCCTGGCGGACTAAACAGGTCTACTGTTAAAATGCGAAAAGGCCGCGCTACAGTGTAGCGCGGCCTTTCGTTTTGGGTGGACGCTTTGGTTTAGCGTGTTGTCCGCTCAGCAATCTCATCGATATCGCCATAGCAAAGACCGATATCATCCAGCTCACGTGCAGAGAGTTTGGACAGAGAGTTGCGTGTGACGCGTGCATCATTCCAGGCTGCGACGGCAGCGTAGACTGAAACGAAAACAGCGGAGAGACGGTTGGCAGAGAGGCCAACAGCGGGGCGAGAGGTGTCAAAAACGGCCATGGCCTAATTCCTTTTGTGTGTGCTGCTGTGCAGCGTTGTTCCGATGACGCGCATGTAGGGTCGACGCTTGAAATTGACTAGTGTCATTTTGGTATGGGTCTTATGCGTTTTCGGAATGCCTCATTTTTTGGCGTGACCCTGGGTAAATTGTTTATTTATAAGGGGTTAATTGTGTCGCTTTTTGACGTCGCGGTGACGCATTTCTCCCGAAAGCGCTTTGGGTTGGCTTGTGTGGCTGCGCAAGACGCTTGGCGTTTGTTCGCGTTTTGTGCTAGCGCTTTTTGCAAGAGCAGATAAACAGAGGCAAAGCATGCGCATTTTGGGCATTGATCCGGGCCTGCGAAACATGGGCTGGGGGGTCATTGATGTCTCAGGCAACAGAATCAGTCACGTTGCGAATGGCATCTGTCACTCCAAGGCGGGTGATCTCGCGCCGCGGCTCTTGTCGCTGCATGAACAACTCACCGATATTTTTGCGACCTACCAACCGGATGCAGCGGCAGTCGAGCAAACCTTCGTGAACAAAGATGGTGTCGCGACGTTGAAACTGGGGCAAGCCCGCGCGATTGCTCTGCTGGTGCCGGCGCAGGCGGGGGTGCCAATTGGCGAATACGCTCCGAACGCCGTCAAAAAAGCAGTCGTCGGCGTGGGGCATGCGGCCAAGCAGCAGGTCGAGCATATGGTGAAAATCCAGCTCCCGGGTGTGGTCCTGAATGGCCCGGATGCGGCGGACGCCTTGGCGATAGCGATCTGCCATTCGTTTCATGCCCAATCACAGGGCACGCTTGCCAAAGCTTTGGCGAGGGCAGGGGCATGATAGGAAAGATCGCAGGTCGACTAGAGTACCGCAGCGCGGATCATGTCCTGATCGATGTGCGCGGTGTCGGATATATCGTCTATGTCTCGGATCGCGTGATGGCGGGTCTGCCCGGCAATGGGGAAGCGGTTGCGCTTTATACCGATCTTTTGGTCCGCGAAGACAATCTACAGCTTTTTGGATTCACGTCCTTGGTCGAAAAGGAGTGGCATCGCTTGTTGATGTCCGTGCAAGGGATCGGCGCGAAGGCGTCTATGGCAATTCTGGGGACCTTGGGCGCCGATGGCGTCAGTCGCGCCATCGCTTTGGGCGATTGGAATGCGATCGCCAAGGCAAAGGGCGTCGGCCCCAAAACTGCGCAGCGCGTTGCAATCGAACTCAAGGACAAAGCCCCGTCTGTCATGGCAATGGGCGGCACCTTGGCAGAGGCAACGGGCGATGAAGTGATCAATGATACGCCGGTAGCCAGTGCGAAAGTGGCCAAGACCCCGAAAGCCAATCCGGCGCAGGCAGAGGCTTTGTCCGCCCTTGGCAATCTGGGCTACGGCCCCGGCGAGGCTGCGAGTGCGGTGGCCGAAGCTGCGGGTGTTGATCCGGACGCCGATACATCCGCTCTGATCCGCGCCGCCTTGAAGCTGCTTGCACCCAAGGGGTAAGGAGAGGACATGACCGAGCCCGACCCCTCTATGCGTCCTGAGGAACAGCCTGAGGATGCTGACCGCGCCCTGCGGCCTCAAACGCTAGATGCGTTTATCGGGCAGAAGGCAGCGCGCGCCAATTTGAGTGTCTTTATTGAAAGTGCCCGCAGACGCGGCGAGGCGATGGACCACACGCTGTTTCATGGTCCGCCGGGGCTGGGCAAGACGACCCTCGCGCAGATCATGGCGCGGGAGTTGGGGGTGAATTTTCGCATGACCTCTGGCCCTGTCTTGGCAAAGGCAGGTGATCTGGCGGCGATCCTGACGAACCTTGAAGCGCGGGATGTTTTGTTCATCGATGAAATCCATCGTTTGAACCCGGCCGTGGAAGAGGTGCTTTATCCAGCTCTTGAGGATTTCGAGCTCGATCTTGTCATCGGTGAGGGGCCTGCAGCCCGCACCGTCCGGATCGAATTGCAACCCTTTACGCTGGTCGGGGCCACAACCCGCATGGGGCTGCTGACCACGCCGCTCAGGGATCGTTTCGGTATCCCGACGCGGCTGGAGTTCTATTCGGTCGAAGAACTGGATGAAATTGTCACCCGCGGAGCGCGATTGATGGGCACGCCTGCTTCGCCAGAGGGCGCGCGCGAGATTGCGCAGCGTGCGCGCGGCACTCCGCGGATTGCGGGCCGCCTTCTGCGCCGCGTTGTTGACTTTGCCATTGTCGAGGGGGATGGCACGGTGACACAAGAGATTGCAGACCGCGCCTTGACCCGTCTTGGGGTGGACCATTTGGGTCTTGATAACGCTGATCGCCGTTATCTACGCTTGATCGCGGAAAGCTATGGTGGCGGCCCAGTGGGGATCGAGACACTCTCCGCTGCCCTTTCCGAAAGCCGCGACAGTCTTGAAGATGTGATTGAACCTTACCTGCTGCAAAAGGGTCTGATACAGCGCACCCCAAGGGGTCGGATGTTGGCGCGAGACGCATGGACCCACTTGGGGCTTGCTGCTCCTAAGGGCCAAACCGATCTATTTGGTTGATCGTGCGGGAGCCTCCGGCGGGAGTTTTTGGGCCAAGATGAAGATGGAAGATTATTTCACAAGAGCTGACGGCGCTTATGTCTTTGCTCGTTGGGGCAGGCCAATTGTCCCGGTTGTCTTTGGTGTCCAGGATGAAACGCTGGCGGTCTTTAAGGGCGCCATTGAGGCTGTTGTCGCTTTGGCAAACCATAAGATGGCGGAAACCGACCCGGAGCTGGGTGCCAACCTCATGGTCTTCTTTTGCCGCGATTGGACAGAGCTAACAGAAGTGCCCCATCTGGATCAGCTTGTGCCTGACCTTGCCCCATTGGTGGCCAAGCTCCGCCAAGCTGATGCAAACCAATACCGCATTTTCCGGTTTGATGACGCGGGTGCGATCCGCGCGGCCTTTGTCTTCTTGCGGATGGATCAACATCTCCAGCAGGTGCCCGCCGATACCTTGGCACTCAGCCAGGCGGTGCAAACCATTCTCTTATGGTCGGACAAAGCCTTTATGGATCAGTCGCCCCTGGCCATTGTCGAGGGGAACGCCGTGTTGCGCCCAGAGGTCGCTGATGTCATCCGCGCGGCCTATGATCCCGTCATGCCCGCCTTTGCTGACGACCCTTCTCATGCGTTGCGCCTTTCTGCGCGCATTCAGGTGCCGTCATGACGCATCGCTTTCCCATTCGCGTCTATTATGAAGACACTGATCTTGCGGGCATCGTCTATTACGCCAATTACCTGAAGTTCATTGAACGTGCGCGCAGCGAATGGGTCCGCGCATTGGGCATTGATCAGGTGCAGATGAAAGCGGAAGGTCTGGTCTTCGCCGTGCGCCGGGTCGAAGCTGACTATCTGTCCCCTGCCAAATATGACGATGAGCTGATTGTCGAAACGACGATGGAACCCGGCTCAGGTGTCCGGCTTGTCGTGAAGCAAGACGTCAAACGTGGGAACAAGGTTCTGTTTTCTGCGCTCGTGACCATCATTTGCATGACCGCTGAGGGTACTGTTGCCCGACTGCCAGCGGCAATTCGCCAATCTGTTCACTAGGCTTGCGCCTGATTTCGCAGATGTG
>CAYLMZ010000022.1:5170-29595 GCA_964385035.1 uncultured Loktanella sp. | reverse complement strand
CACTGCAAGGCTGGATGACCCCCCGCTACGTCGGACGTTCCTATGAGGTTCCGCCAGAAGTCGTGCAAGAGGCCTTTGCCCTGGACCGCCCCAAAGAACCGCGTCGCATGTCTCTGGATTCCATCGCAGCCGCACAAGGCATCACAATCGATGAGATGCAAGCGCGCCTTGATGCAGCCGTTGCTGCATTCCGGCAAAGCGACGGTCGCGCCAGCCGATGACCGAACTCGTCCTTGTCTTTGCGGCCGACTACGGTGTGCCACTGCTGTTTGTGGTGACATTCTTAAGTTGTCTGGCCCTGCCCGTGCCGTCATCGCTCTTGATGTTGGCCTCAGGTGGGTTTGCAGCGGCAGGCGACTTGACCCTGATTAGCGTGATGATCGCGGCATTTCTGGGGGCCATCTTGGGCGACAACACAGGCTACTGGCTGGCCAAACGGTTCCACGACGGGTTTGCCGACTGGCTTGCCAAACGCCCCAAACGGGCAGCACTGCACCAACGCGCGGGCCGGTTCATGGAAAACTACGGCGCCTTGAGCGTGTTCCTCTCGCGCTGGCTGGTGTCACCCCTTGGCCCTTATGTGAACTATGCCAGCGGGCTTGCGGGCTATCACTGGCCACGATTTGCCGTCTGGAGCGCGGCTGGTGAAGCCGTCTGGGTCGTGACATACGTCGGCCTCGGTTTTTTGTTTGCGGACAATATCGCCGCAATTTCAGAGCTTTTGGGTAACCTTTCGGGGTTCCTTGCCGCTCTTGTGGTTGCAGCAGGTCTGTTGATGTGGATGCTTCGCGCGAGCAAAGATCGTGAACGCCAACGCAACACCTCTGATAAGAAAGCGACCTGAATGCACGTTCTGTCCGTCCTGACTGGAAAACCAGAGAAAACACCGGCCAAGGCCGGACTAACCGGTCACTTCAAGAAACCCGTCACGCAGGCCCATGTCGGACGTCTGGGTCTCGAGGGTGATAGCATTATGGACCTCGACAACCACGGTGGTCCTGATCAGGCGGTCTATGTCTTTGGTGATCGTGACCGCGCAATCTGGGCAGACGCGCTGGGTCAGGACCTTACTGCGGGCTATTTTGGCGAGAACGTGCTGGTGTCCGACCTTGCAACACCCCACATCGCGATCGGCGACATCTTGCAAATAGGCGAGGTCACTTTGCAAATCACCTCGCCACGCATACCTTGCGCGACTTTCGCGGCGCATGTGGGCAATGGCAAAGTCATCAAGATGTTTTATCAACTTGAACGTCCGGGCATCTACGGTCGGGTCGTCAAAGAGGGATCGATTGAAACAGGCGCCCCTGTCACTCTGACACCTTACAACGGAGACCGGATCACCATGGTCGATTTCATGCGGCACTACCTGCAAAAATTCGATGATACCGCGTTCCTCGCACGCATCCGCAACGTTCCGGCACACTATAAAATGCATGATTTGGCCCGCGAACGGTTGGGTGAGGCTTGAGACCGCAGCAATCCTGCCCATATTCAAGACATGATCAAATTTGCCCCGATCCTGTTGGCCGTGCTCTATGGTCTTGTCATGTACCGTTTCTCGGTATGGCGGACGAGCAAAGAGCTTGACCAGAATTCGACAGAGCTTGCGGACCCGATTCTCAAAGTCCTGATGGACAGGATGGCCAAAGCCCTCGATATCGAACGGATCAAAGTGCATATCTACGAAATTGAACCTGTGAATGGGCTTGCAGCCCCCGACGGGCGTATTTTTATCACGCGGGGGTTTTTCAACAAATATCGTGCTGGCGAAGTCACTTCTGAGGAAATGGCCACTGTCATCGCACATGAACTTGGCCATGTCGCGTTGGGCCATTCACGCCGCCGGATGATCGACTTTTCCGGACAGAACGCGATGCGCACGGCGCTTGCAATGATCCTGGGACGCTTTATTCCGATGATCGGGCCATGGATTGCGGGCCTGCTGACCAGCCTTTTGGCTGCACGCCTGTCGCGCAGTGATGAGTTTGAAGCAGACGCCTACGCCTCGGCCTTGCTGGTGAAGGCAGGCATCGGGACAGCGCCGCAAAAGTCACTTTTCAAGAAACTCGAAACGCTCACTGGGGCACGCGGTGCGGCCACACCTGCTTGGATGATGAGCCACCCCAAATCCCCACAGCGCATCGCAGCGATTGAGGCCAATGAGGCAAAGTGGGGCAAGACCCAGTAGCCCCCTTCATCATTTTGCCAAAAACACTCCCGCCGGAGGCTCCAACACATCCAAAGTGCGCTACCGTTCGAGCGCCTTTCCCAACCTTGGCAACCGCGCCTTCTTCATCAACCCCCGCATGGTCCATGGACGCTCCGACAAGCGGTTTGCCTCTGACAAAACCGCATGCGCGACTGCATCAACAACATGAGGCGCATCCTCAAGCAATATTAACAAAAACCCATCCGGATCCCACCGCAGCAAGGCTTCATCCCCAAGGATATTTTTGGGGAAATCCTTTGCGTTCATGGTCACGATCCCGTCGCACGACCCTTTGACAGCTGCGGCCAGAACGTGAATATCCGCCGGATCAGGAAGCCAGAACCGTGCGGCGAAATCATCGTCGATACGCACGGATGCCGCAGGAAATTTTGCTGTTAGTCCCGCAATTTCCCCCCGCGCCCAAACCTCGTCCGATGGGCCGAGTTTGCCAGCTGCTCGCGCCCATTCCTCAAGGATACGTGGCGACCAGCGCGGTTCATAAAGCCCTGCCGCCGCACAGCCCAAAAGAACCTCGCGCATCACCGTGGGGTAAAGCACGCAGGCGTCGAGCATCACTCTCATAGGCGGTAAAAAACGGCCTTGAGGTAGCCGCTTTCGGCCAGATGCGGCATCAGCGGATGATCAGGACCGGCAAAACCTGTGTGGATGATCTGTCCGCGACGACCTGCCCGCCCTATGCCACGTGAAGAGGCGTTGCGGAACCGTGTCAGATCAGCCACATGAGAACATGAACACACCACAAGATAACCGCCTTCTGCCACCAAGGGGGCCGCCAGACGCGCGATGCGCTCATACGCGCGCAAACCAGCCTCAAGCGCGTTCTTGGACGGCGCAAAGGCAGGCGGATCGCAGATCACGACATCAAACGTCTCACCCTCTTGCGCCAAAGCGGCAAGCACATCAAAGGCATCCCCCTTGCGGGTCGCAAACCGATCCGAAAGCCCCATGGATTTTGCGCCTTGCGTGGCAAGTGCAAGAGCCGACTCCGATCCATCTACAGCCAAAGCTTCGTTTGCACCCGCCGCCAAAGCAGCCAGACCAAAACCACCCACATGGGAAAACACATCCAGCACCCGCGCATCCTTGGAAAGGGATGCCGCCATCGCATGGTTGGGGCGCTGATCAAAGAACAGCCCGGTCTTTTGCCCGCCCATCACGTCCGCCATATAGGTCGCGCCATTCATGGAAACGGGGATCGGTCCCTCAGGTGCCGCGCCATGCAGCACGGACATTTCTTCTTGCAACCCTTCCAGCCCGCGCGCGCGGCCCGTGCCATTCATGATAACGGTTTTGACCCCCGTCACCGCGACAAGAGCCGCCGTAAGCGGCGCGATCAATACATCCGCCCAAGCCGCATTGGGTTGCACAACGCACAGTTCGTCAAACCGGTCGATCACAACCCCGGGCAGCCCGTCCGCCTCTGCATGGACCAACCGATAAAAGGGCCGGTCATAAAGCCGGACACGGTGATCAAGGGCACGTTGCAGGCGCGCTTCGAACCAAGCTTGATCAATTACCGCGTCTGGGTTCCGGTCAAGCATGCGGCAGATGATCTTAGACGCGGGATTGACTGTCACAACACCCATGGGCTGACGACCCGCATCCTCAAGCGTCGCAATCGTGCCAGCGGCTAGCTTGCGGGTCCGCCGGTCGGTGACGAGCTCGTTGGCATAGACCCATGGAAACCCATGCCGAATGGCGCGGGCCTCGGCCTTGGGTGTCAGACGAACGGTTGGGCGATCTGTTTGCATATCTTCTGTCATGCCCGCCCTCTACCGCGCAGAACCCGCGCTGGAAACCCCGCTTAGGCGAGTTGATGACGCAAAAGTCCTGTCAGAAAATCAGTCACACGAACCTTCTGGGTCTGCCCGGCTGCGTCCAGTTCGCGGCCACGCGACCCTCCGGGGGCCGAAAGGTTGCCAACCACCCGACGCGCGGGTTCGATGATGGCGCCGGTCTGGGCGTTGCGCACCGTCATGTCGAATATGACGTTATAGACGCCGCCCACTGTCGATCGGGTGCGTTCTGTGACACCATGAAAACGCACCAACTCCACGTCAATGATGACAGGCATTTCCCCATTCAGCACGCTCCGGCTGCGCGCGGCAGCGGCCTGAAACATCGCTTCGATCTGGGGGATGCGCGGCCCAGGCGGATCGCCGCGCCAGACGATATCGGCTGGCGGATAAAAATTGTTGGCCTCCGAAACAACCAACCCCTCGCGTGCCTGAAAGCGCAGACCTTGCAAGTCATATGACCGACGCATTGCGGGCCTTGGATCAGCCCCCTGCCCGGCAATCCCCGGCGCACAGGCCGCAGCAAGCCCCGCAACCGCGGTGGTCAAAAATACTCGTCTTAACATCACGCTCATCCCTCATTGACTGCACGTAGATCACCTTAGCATGAGGGCAGAATTAAGGACAGAAAGCATGCGCAATTTGTCGCTGTTGCGGCGATTTCCGTCACAGCCCTTGTTAGCGCTAACACGATTTGTTATAGGACGCGCGAACTAGACAAAGAGGACGCCATGCCGCTCCACCCGACGATTGCAGCTGTCACTGACCGCATCCGCGCCCGCTCCGAAGGACCGCGCCGCACCTACCTCGATACGATGGCCCGCGCCGCAGCCGAGGGACCACGCCGCGCCCATCTGACCTGCGGCAACCAAGCCCACGCCTATGCAGCGATGGGCGAGGACAAAGCCAAGCTGACTGACGAGAAATCCGGCAATATCGGCATCATCACCGCCTACAATGATATGCTGTCAGCCCATCAGCCATTTGAAACCTTCCCCGGCCTGATCAAGGACGCTGCCCGCCGCGCAGGCGGGACCGCTCAGGTGGCCGGTGGCGTGCCCGCCATGTGTGACGGTGTCACCCAAGGCCAGACAGGCATGGAGCTGTCACTGTTTTCGCGCGACGTCATTGCACTCGCCGCAGGTGTGGGCCTATCCCACAACGTCTTTGACTCAGCCCTCTACCTTGGCGTCTGTGACAAGATCGTGCCCGGCCTCGTGATGGCTGCGGCCACCTTTGGCTATATCCCCGGTATCTTTGTGCCAGCGGGTCCCATGGTCTCTGGGTTGCCCAACGACGAAAAGGCGCGCGTGCGCCAGCAATTCGCCACCGGCGCAGTGGGACGCAAAGAACTTATGGCCGCCGAGATGGCCTCTTACCACGGGCCCGGCACCTGCACATTTTACGGGACAGCCAACACCAACCAGATGCTGATGGAGTTCATGGGATTGCACATGCCCGGTGCGTCTTTTGTGCATCCGGGCACCCCATTGCGCGAAGCCCTCACGACGGCCGCAACTGAACGGGCATTGCAGATCACCGCGCTTGGTAACGACTTCCGTCCAGTTTACGAAATCTTGGATGAAAAGGCCTTTGTGAACGGGATCGTGGGCCTCATGGCAACCGGCGGCTCGACCAACCTTGTGATCCATCTGCCCGCCATGGCCAAAGCCGCGGGAATCGTCCTTGATCTTGAAGATTTCAGTGATCTGTCGCAGGTCACACCGCTGATGGCGAAAGTCTATCCCAACGGCCTTGCTGACGTGAACCATTTCCACGCCGCAGGTGGCCTCAGCTATATGATCGGAGAGCTTCTGAACGCAGGGCTCTTGCATGATGACACCAAAACCGTCGCAGGCGACGGTCTGGAACTTTACACGCAGGAACCCAAACTGGTCGATGGTCAGGTGACTTATGCCGCAGGTGCAGGCGAGACACTCAACGACAAGGTCCTGCGCCCGGCTTCCGATCCGTTCCAGCCGCAAGGCGGTCTGACCCAGCTGGCAGGCAACCTTGGGCGCGGCGTGATCAAGACGTCTGCCGTCGCACCTGAACGGCACATCATCGAAGCCCCGGCACGGGTTTTTCACGATCAGGACAGCGTCAAGGCGGCTTTCAAGGCAGGTGAGTTTACATCTGACACAGTGATCGTCGTCCGGTTCCAGGGCCCGAAATCCAACGGCATGCCGGAATTGCACGGGCTGACGCCGACGCTGGCCGTGCTGCAAGACCGCGGGCTGAAAGTAGCGCTCGTGACTGACGGACGTATGTCGGGCGCATCCGGCAAAGTCCCTTCAGCGATCCACGTGTGCCCCGAAGCCGCCGACAACGGCCCGATTGCGAAAGTCATGGATGGGGACATCATCCGGCTTGATGCCACCACCGGCACCATCGAAGTCCTCGGTGTCGATATTGACGCCCGCACACCCGCCACGGCAGACCTGACCGGCAATGGGAACGGCGTCGGACGCGAACTTTTCGAGGTCTTCCGGCGCAACGTCGGCCTCGCCGCTGAAGGGGCGGGCGTCGCCGTCTGACCCCTTCTTCTTTCTCCCCAGATACTCCCGCCGGAGGCTCCCCAACTTGCCTCTGGCCCCGACACCAAGGAATACGCAATGACCCCGCAACAAGCCTCCAACGCCGCCGAGAAAGTCTGCCTTCTGGCCCCTGTCGTGCCGGTTCTGGTCATCGACGACGCAAGCACAGCCGGTGATCTGGCGACCGCCCTTGTTGCCGGTGGTCTGCCCGCGCTTGAGGTCACTTTGCGCACACCAGCCGCACTCGATGCGATCCGTGAAATGGCCAAAATTGACGGCGGGGTCGTTGGTGCAGGCACGCTTTTGACGGCACAAGACGTCGAGAACGCAAAAGACGCGGGCGCGACCTTTGGTGTCGCGCCGGGCGCAACCGACATGCTGCTCGATGCCTGCGAGGCAAACGACCTGCCGCTCTTGCCCGGCGCGGCGACAGCCACCGAAGCCATGCGCCTGCTGGAACGGGGCTACCGCGTACAAAAGTTCTTTCCCGCAGAAGCCAACGGCGGTGCCCCTGCCCTCAAAGCGATCGGTGCACCGATCCCACAGGTCAAATTCTGCCCTACTGGCGGCGTGAGCCTTGCCAATGCCGCGACCTATCTTGGCTTGTCCAATACACTTTGCGTGGGCGGTTCGTGGGTCGCCCCCAAAGACAAAGTGCAAAGCGGAGACTGGGCGGGGATTACAGCACTAGCCCGCGAGGCAGCACAGCTGCCACGTTAGACAGGCCAGCGTTTACTCTGAATTAGCGAAGTAGGATTAGGGGTCTTTTCCGTCAGATGATGGAAAGGCTCTTGATGCTCGACAACTGGTCAATCTCGCGGCGCATTGGGGCCGGGTTCCTGCTTCTCAATCTCATGGTCATCGGGCTTGCGGTGTTTGCGCAACGCTCGGTCGATAGCCTGGGAAAGGGCTATCTTGAGTATCAGGCGATCTCGACCCAATCCGTGGCCGCAGCCGCCTATATGGAAGACATGCTTGAGGCGCAGGTCGCCGTCTTCCAGTACCGGACAGCACCTGCGGCCGCCATTGCAGCCGATGTGATCAGCAACCTGGACGAGATCGTCACCGACACCGTCCTGATCAAGGCCTTTGACAGCGCACCGGCGCGGGCGGCGCGCGTGGAGACCATCCAAAGCAACGCTGCGGCCTATCAATTGGCCTTCCGCGAGATGAGCGCGGAACTCGGTCAGGCGACAGAGATCCGCGCCACGCTTGGTCAAACCACCACCGCCCTCAAGGATCAGATGAATGCGATCTTTGCCCAGACCATTCAGGTCGGCAGCCCGGCGACCGTCAGTGCGGCGGGGCGCTGTTTGCAGGCCTTGATGAATGCGATTGTGGCCAGCAACACCTATTTCGCAAATGCGGATACGGCCACATTGGAAGACACCCGCAACGCACTCACGAGGTTTGAGCGTGCCTTGCGCCAGCTTGAGGCATTGAACCAGCAAGACCAGATTGCCGAACAGCTCAACATCTTGGAACAGCTTTACCGGGGATATCCGGAATTGCTGGTCAGCTATCATGACGCATTTCAGGCTGCCAACCTGATTGCGGTCGACCAACTTGACCGGCTGGGGGTCGAAATCGCAAGCGCGCTGGATGCGCTGGTCGATGACATCACTGATAGGCAAGCCACACTCGGCAATCAGGGTGAAATGATCCTTGATGATCTACTCACAGGGATCCCCGTGATCGGGACAATCGCAACGCTTGTCGCCATCGGGGCCGCCTTTGCGATCGCGCGTTGGATCACGCTGGACGTGCGAAAGCTTGCCGATGCAACAGATGCGCTGGCGGCAGGCGATCATACCATCACGATCTCCCAAACCGATGCTCCCCACGAACTGGGCCGGATGACACGCGCGCTGGGGGTTTTCCGACAGGCGCAGATCGACAAAAGCGCCGCGTCACAGGAACGGGCGGAACTGCGCGCCCAACAAGACAAGGTCGTCAACGCGATGAAGGTCAAACTTGCGTCCCTGGCAGAGGGTGATCTGCGGTCCTTGATCACCGATCCCTTCGCCAGCGACTACGAGGACCTGCGGCACAATTACAATCAGGCCGTCCAGTCGCTTGATCGCGCCGTCACAGAGGTCGCAGCCACTGGCCGCCGGATTGGTGCCACAACACAATCTGCAAACGCGGCAACCAATGACTTGTCGCAGCGGACAGAAAATCAGGCGGCAACACTGGAACAAACGGCTGCTGCGCTGGATGAACTCACCGCCAGTGTCAAATCGGCTGCCGCACATGCCAGATCGGTTGATGCCTCAGTCGATAAGGCACGCACAGAGGCCACCCGCAACGGCGAGGTCGTGGGCCAAGCCGTTGCCGCGATGTCCGAGATCGAGAATTCGTCAAAGCAAATTACCCAAGTGATCGGCGTGATTGACGATATTGCCTTTCAAACCAACCTGTTGGCGCTGAACGCCGGGGTCGAGGCCGCGCGCGCAGGCGAATCCGGCAAAGGATTTGCCGTCGTGGCCTCCGAAGTCAGGGCACTTGCCCAACGCTCATCAGAGGCAGCTAAGCAAATCTCCAGCCTGATCTCGAACAGCTCTCGGCATGTGGCACAAGGCACGACTTTGGTCGGCCACGCAGGCGAAGCCCTGAACGAAATCATCACACAAGTGAACGATATCGCTGCGATGACCAGCCAGATTGCCACCAGTGCGGAGGAACAGGCAATTGGACTCTCCGAGATCAATATCGGCGTGAACCAGCTTGATCAGGTCACTCAGCAGAATGCGGCGATGGTGCAGGATTCACTCTCTCGTGGCGAGGATCTGGCAGCTGATACTGCAAGGCTAGGTGAATTGATGGCACATTTCTCGGTGACGCGGACAAATCATGGTGGGCCAGCACAAGAACAAGCATCGCCAATCAAAGTGCATGAACTCGACCTGCCGGATGTGGCACCGCTGCGAAAAACGACGCAGCATCTTGCCGCAACCGGTACAGATGACGCAGCCGTTTGGGAAGATTTCTAGCATGATGCATCGCGCAGTCGTGCATGCAGATAGCCAAGCCAACGTCATTGTCCCGGACTAGGTCATACGTGCCTGCCGCCCACCACGCCTGCGGGGTGTCGCACTCCCGTCACGGGCAGCGATCAGTGTTTCCAACATGGGATGGGCGGCATCTGCGCTAGGCGCAAAGTGATCAATCAGCCGCGCAACCTCGACTTTCGGGTCCCGCCCTTCGGGCAGACCCAGCGCCCAATCAAGAAAAATACTGCGGCATTCTTCAGCACGAATGCCCTCGATGGCGAAAGCCTCTTTGATCAAGCCCTTGGGATCATATGGCAGCGCAGTGCTCATTGTGCCTCCAGATATGCATCAATCCGCCGTGCTGCGTCCTTTGCATGCAAGGTCACTCTTGTCTCCAACGCGGTCATATCCTTCACCCCGGTTTCGCGCAGAATAAGGCGCTGTGCCCCTTCGCTCAGCGCGTGACCTGCAACGGCCTCCCCCGTCAGTAGCCGTAGCGATATTTGCAGCTGCGAGAAGAACATGGACGCCGCCCCCAGCGCTTCCGCATCCGCGGCATTCAAACGACCTGCTGCGACCCCTGCATCCAACTGTTGTGCCGTGGCAGCTGCATCGGCGCCACTTTGCAAGGCGATCATCTGAGCAAACAGTTCAATATCCTGAAGGCGCCCTGCTCCGGTTTTTGCGTCCAACATGGCAGAGGCGCTATGCACCTCTGACAAACGCCTGCGCATATCAACAACGTCAGCCACTACTGTCGTACCGTTTGCCTTTTCGCTGATCACCTCACATCGGATTTTTTCGATATCAGCCATCAACCCAGCGTCGCCGACAACGGGCCGCGCCCGTGTCAGCGCCAGGTGTTCCCATGTCCAGGCATCATGTCTTTGATACGCTGCAAAAGCTGCGAGCGAGGTCGCCACCGGCCCTTGCCGCCCCGACGGGCGCAAACGCATATCGACCTCGTAAAGACGCCCCTCTGCCATTGGGGCGCTAAGCGCCGTGACCACGGCCTGCGTCAGTCGGGCATAGTAGCTGCGTGTAGCCAGAGGGCGGGGACCATCTGACGCCTCAACCCCACACGCATCATAAATCATGATCAGATCAAGATCGGACCCTGCATTCAGGCGGCGCACACCCAATGACCCCATCGCCACAAGGACCCCACCGCGACCGGGGGGCGGGCCATGTTTGCGGGCGAATTCCACAACGACACTAGGCCAGACACCGTGCAGAACCGCATCGGCAAGATCGGCATATTGCGCGCCTGCTGTCTGCGCATCGGTCAGACCTCGCAAGAAGTGCACCCCAACCCGAAAATGCCATTCCTTCATCCAGCGGCGGGCCGCCAACAACTGCGCTTCATAATCCGTTTCTTGCGCAAGAGCCACTTTCAGCTCATCTGCCAAACCATCGACACCGGGCCAGGTTCGAAAGAACGCACCGTCCAAAACTGCATCCAGCACGCCTGCGTTGCGCGACAGATACTGCGCAAGCGCAGGCGCAGTGGCGCAGATATCAACGATCAACTGAGTGAGTTGCGGGTTCGCTTCAAACAGGGAAAACAACTGCACGCCCGCAGGCAACCCAGCCAGAAATCCATCAAACTGGGCCAAAGCCTCGTCTGGTTTGGCGGCCTCTTTCAGCTTGCCCATGATTTCGGGGCGCAAACGGGCAAAAATGTCGGTGGCCCGCGCGGACCGGAATGCAGGGTAGCTGTGCCAACGGGCCACGACATTCTTGCCCCAGTCATCTGTCTGCTTTTCATCCGGGGTATCAGGCGCAAAAAAGCCTTCAATCAGGTCATGCACGGCTTCCAGCCGCATGGTTAACTCTGTGCGCAAATCCCGTTCAGACATCCCTATAAAGGCTGCCAGCCGCGCAAATCCCTCTGCATCTGTCGGCAGCTCTTGGGTCTGCGCGTCGTTGATCATTTGAAGGCGGTGTTCGACCTCGCGGTGAAACCGGTAATGATCATAAAGGGCATCTGCCGCCTCTGCCGGGATCCATTTAGCCGCCGCCAACCTCGCAAGGCCACCTTTGGTCGACCTGTCGCGCAAGGCAGGGTCACGCCCGCCTGCAATCAACTGGCGCGTTTGCGTAAAGAATTCGATCTCCCGAATGCCCCCACGCCCCAACTTCATATTGTGCCCTTCCAGAACAAGAGGGCCGTGCAACCCCTTATGGTCCCTGATTTTCAGACGCATATCATGCGCGTCCTGAATGGCGGCAAAATCAAGATGTCTGCGCCAGACAAACGGACGCATCGCCGCAAGGAACCGGTCCCCCGCCACGCGGTCACCGGCACAGACCCGCGCCTTGATATAGGCGGCGCGTTCCCACGTCCGCCCGACGCTTTCATAATAACGCTCTGCGGCTTCCATCGACAAACAGACGGGTGTGACAGAAGCATCCGGGCGCAACCGCAGATCTGTGCGAAACACATAGCCACCGTCGCGGACATCCGAAAGAACTGCCGTCATCTTGCGGGTGACCCGGATAAAACTGGCGCGCACGTCATGATAGTCGTCAGGATCAAAGCGGCTTTCATCAAAAAGACAGATCAGGTCAATGTCAGAGGAATAGTTCAACTCCCCTGCGCCCATCTTGCCCATGGCCAGAACAACCATCCCGCATGCATCTGCGGGGTCAGCAGTTGCAGGCAACTTCCCGCGGGCAATCTCGGCCTGCACGAGGGCGGTGATCGTGACCTGAACGGCCTGATCGGCAAAATCCGTCAAGCCTTTCGTGCATTGTTCAAGCGGCCAGACGCCCCCCAAATCGGCCAAACCTATCAACAAAGCCACACGGCGCTTGGCTTGCCGCAACGCTTTGGGCAGATCCGCAAGGGACACCGACGGCAAAGCCACCAAGAGTGCATCCAGCGCCGCTTCCGGATCCGCAAAGGCTGTAGCCATCCAATCTGCTTCCTGGCGCATCAGTTCTGCCAGATAGGGGCTGCACCCCGCTGCCCCTGCAACCAGCTTTGTCAACTGCGGGTCCAGATCGTCAAATCGCGCCACTGCATCTGCGGCCCGCGTCGGGTCATGGGGTATCGGGCTACGGGTGATGCGATCTGTGAAATTCATGTCCACAGAGTATTGTGCCCACAACCCTCGTCAATGCATGAAGAGGTCAGCACAACAATTCGGAGCATCATATGAGCAAAAGCCTGAAACGCGTGATGCGCGCACTTGCAGACGCTGGCCTTGATATCGCACCGCTCGAACTTGGCCCCGAGACGCGCACCGCCCAGCAAGCCGCAGATGCCGCAAATTGTCATCTCGACCAAATTGCCAAATCGGTGATTTTCGCAGGCACCACATCCGGCGCTGCGATCCTGTTTATTACCGCTGGCGGCAATCAGGTTGATCCCGCCAAAGCAAGCACTGTTGCTGGCGAACCATTAGGTAAGGCCGATGCCGCACTGATCCGCGCGCAAACGGGTTTTGCGATCGGCGGCGTAGCACCGGTGGGTCACCTGCACCCTATCAAAGCATTTGCAGATCCAAAGCTGCTGGAATTTGATGAAATTTACGCCGCAGCCGGCACACCGAGGCATATTTTCCCGATTTCACCACACAAACTCATCGATATTTCTTTGGCACAAGTTACTGCTTTTTGTTATGTAATAAATGTAAATGTAAAAAACATTCACATTTATCCTTGAAGTTAGACGGCAGACTCCCGATATCTGTGATGTGAAAGACATTCACATTGAAAAACAGATAACAAAGGAGCCAATCATGAACACCGCCACTTCGACCACCCCAATGGCGATCGACCACCGCCCCGGGTTTTTTGCCCGTGCCGAGGCTTGGCTTGACGAGCGTGGCAAAGGCGCATGGATCGCCGCCATGGTTGTTAGCTTTATCCTCTTCTGGCCAATCGGCCTTGCCCTTCTTGCCTACATGATCTGGAGCAAACGCATGTTCAATTCTTCTTGCCGCACCATGAAACGCAGCCACCACATGACCCGTTCCTCCGGCAACGCAGCTTTTGATGCCTACAAGGCCGAAACACTGCGCCGCCTGCAAGACGAACAGGACAACTTCGAGGCCTTCCTCAAGCGCCTGCGCGATGCCAAGGACAAAGCCGAGTTTGACCAGTTCATGGACGAACGCGCAAAGTCCAACAACACAGATGCAGACCAAGCAGGCCCCGCATCCGCCTAAACACGCAAGACGCGGGCGACCAGACCGGTCGCCCGAAAATACCAAACAGACATTGATTGACGGACATGACCTACGCACCCCAAGACTTTCCCCATGAACTCTATGCAGGCGTCACGCTCAAGCGTGGTGTGGCCTGGGTCATCGATATGATCTTTATCGGCCTTCTTGCCGCCCTCTTCCTACCCTTTACGGCGTTCACAGGCATCTTCTTTTTTCCGTTTCTGATGCTGGTAATCGGGTTCTTCTACCGCTGGTTCACACTCGCAGGCGGGTCGGCCACCTGGGGGATGTGGGTCATGGGTGTGAGGCTTCAGGACCTTCAAGGCTACAGGCTGACCTCTGGTTTGGCTTTGGCCCATACATTTGGCTATTCGATCAGTGTGGCCCTGCCCCCTTTGCAACTGATCTCGATCATCATGATGCTCGTGACCCCGCGCGGTCAGGGCCTGACGGATATGGTCTTGGGCACAGAGGCCGTCAACGCAGCCTATGAACGCTACTGATTTCAACAAGATAGGATGCGACCAGCAAGACACTTGGCGAACGGGATTGTGAGCGCTATCGTCTCTTTTGACGTACGATGGAAACCTCATGAAGCACACGCTCCCCATTGCCCCGCAATTCTATGTGACGGCGCCGCAACCTTGCCCATATCTGCCCGATCGGATGGAGCGGAAACTGTTTACGGCACTGCAAGGGGATAAGGCCGCAGAGCTTAACGACGCGCTGTCGAAACAAGGGTTCCGCCGGTCGCAAAACGTGCTTTACCGTCCCTCTTGCGCAGAATGCTCGGCCTGCATGTCAGCGCGAATCGATGTGGCAAAGTTCGTGCCAACACGCAGCCAGAAACGGGTAAGCAAACGTGCCGCCCATCTTGAACGGCGGGCGACATCACCTTGGGCTACCGAAGAACAATACGATCTTTTCCGCGAATACTTGGATGATCGGCACGCGGACGGCGGCATGGCCGATATGGATATGTTCGAATTCGCCGCCATGGTCGAAGAAACACCCATCAGGTCGCGGTTGTTTGAATATAGCGAAGGCAACAGGCTGACGGCGGTCTGTCTGACAGACGTGCTCGATGACGGGCTGTCGATGGTCTATTCGTTCTTTGACCCCGCCGCCAAGCGTCTATCGCTGGGCACCTATGTGATCCTTGATCATATCCGGGTCGCAAAAAAGCTGGGACTGCCTTACGTCTATTTGGGCTATTGGGTCCCGGGCAGCCCAAAGATGGATTACAAATCCAAATTTAAGGGGATCGAGGTTTACCGCGCAGGAGCGTGGCAGCCCATGGGCGATCCCGGCGACTATGACGTGGCGATACATCCGCTGTCGACCGATCCGATTGCCGAACAGGTAGCGCGGATCGAGCTTCCTTAACCTGAAATGTAAAAAGGCGGCCCAACACACGGACCGCCTTTCCACTCACGAAACATTGCCCTGCTGTTAATTCAGCAGATTTGGCACAATCGTTACAACGCTCGGGAACATGTAGAGCAGGATCAAACCGGCCACCTGAATACCGATGAACGGCATCACACCCCGATAGATTTGCCCCGTCGTGATCGACTTGGGCGCAACACCCCGCAGATAGAACAACGCAAAGCCAAACGGCGGTGTCAGGAACGAGGTCTGTAGGTTCACTGCGATCATGATCGTTACCCATTTCGGATCGAAGGTCCCGCCATAGATGACCGGCCCAACAATCGGGATCACGATGTAAATGATCTCAAGGAAGTCGAGCACGAAGCCCAGCACGAACAAGACCAACATGACCAGCAGGAACACCTGCAACTCGCTGTCAAACGACCGCAGGAACTGCTGGATGTAATGCTCACCCCCGAAGGAAATCAGCACAAGGTTCAACAGCTGCGACCCGATCAAGATGGTGAAGACCATCGAGGTCACCTTGGCCGTCTCCCGCACAACAGGTGCCAGCACCCCGCCCGAGATCAGAACCCAGCAGGACCACAGAAAGCCGAACATCGCAAACAGGAAGCACCCAAAGGCCACCAGATAGGCGACGCGGTTTTCAAATAGGACAACTTCCTGTCCCAACCGCATGTCAAAGTTCGTGCCGACAATCAGCATCAGCACAATCGCACCCGCCGTCAGCAACACCATCCGGCCAGAGCGACCCTGATCCTGCAACTTGCGATAGGTCGCCAGCAGGATCGCACCACCGGCACCCAAAGCTGCCGCAGGCGTCGGGTTGGTAATCCCGCCAAGGATCGACCCCAGCACTGCCACGATCAGAACGAGCGGCGGGAAGACCACGCGCAGGATCTCATTCTTGGCCAGACGCCCCGCCGCGGCTTTCACCCCGATAAAGGCAATCGCCAAGGGGATCGCAATCAGCAGTGTCGTCTGCCCCGGTGTCGTCAGTGGCGAGATGATCAGGATATCGACCAATAGCATCAGGCCCAGACCCGCCGCCCCGATGATCAACGGGCGCGGATCAGCGCTTGGCGCGACACCGCGTGCGATTGCCAGCATCAGGCCCAGCAGCACGGCTGTGATGGTCAGACCAGTGCCCAAGGGGGCAGCGGCTGCCACACGCTCTGCCATGATGGTTACACGCTCTTCGTCTGACAACTCACGCGCTTGGGTCACACCGCCTGCGTCGTTGATCGCGGCTTGCTCGGCCAGCGCTTGATCCCATGCCTCTTGTCCGTGCAGCTCGATCATGGAGGCTGCACAGTCTTCGCTGACGTTCGTGCGCAGCGATGCGGTTTGCCCAGCTTCGGTAAAGCTGTCCACGATGATCGTCTGATTGCCCACAAGGTTGACCGAATTCATGCCAACCGCGAGGCCGATGATGCCGACAGGAACAGCGAGGAACCATGTAAAGCTGTCATTGCGGGTGATCACCTCACCGCCGGCGTTGTCTTCAAACTGAACAGGCGGGGCTTTGGACGGGTTAATCAGGGCAAAGACAAAGGCGTAGCCCGCATAGAGCGCCGCCAGCAGAATGCCGGGCAACAAGGCTGCCTGAAACAGCGTGCCGACAGATACGACCGCAGGCTCACCCAAGAAGGTCAGCGCATCCGAACAGCCCGCAAGCTGCGCGCGTTCTTCTTGTGCCGCTGAATAGAGATCACCGGCCAATGTGCCCAAAAGCACGATCACGATGGACGGCGGAATGATCTGCCCCAATGTTCCCGACGCCGCGATGACGCCGGTGGACAGCTGCGGCGAATACCCGTTTTTGAGCATCGTCGGCAGCGCCAACAGACCCATTGTCACAACCGTCGCACCCACAATCCCCGTTGAGGCCGCAAGAAACGCCCCCACGATCACGATGGACACAGCCAGACCGCCGGGCAGCGGGCCAAAAACCTTTGCCATCGTGGTCAGCAGTTCATCCGCAATCCGCGACCGCTCCAGCACGATCCCCATCATCACAAACATCAGAACCGCAAGCAGTGTCTCGATGGACTGACCAGCCAGAACGCGTTCGTTCATCCGGTTGACCATAAAGCCGATGTTCCGGTCGAGGGCCACTTCCCAGCCTTGCGGGAACAAAACGTCCTCGTAGCGCGGCAGTTCCGGGTATCGGAACACCGAGATCGCGTCGGGTCTGACCCCTTCTGCGATCAATGCCGCGTACTCAGTGGACCCGGTGTCAACGGCGGCGTGAATCAGCAAGCCGCTGCTATCAAGGGCTGCGATGATGGCGAATGAAATCACGGCAGAACCGGAAATCGCAAACGCCACAGGGAAGCCGGAAAGGATCCCGGCGAACAAGGTCAAAAAGACGATAATAATACCGACTTCGATGCCATCTAATCCGAAAAGCATGTGTCTACCGCCTTAGATTTAGTGAATGTCGTTAACAAGTTCGGCGGTAGGATCGCCAATCTTGTCTTTATCAAGGAACTTGCCTTCGCTCTCGGGGCCTTCTTTCCACTCAAGATAAGAGCGATAGAAGAACGCGACGGCCTGCAACATGATCATAAAGGTAAAGACTACCAGCAGAACCTTGAACAGGAAGTAAGCGTTAAAGCCGTTGGGCGAAAAGCCGATCGTCTCGACGTTCCAGCGCAACGCGCGCGCCTTGGTCAGCAAGCGATCCAGACTGTCTGAGGCAGAAGGGTTCGGCACGACAAGATGGCGCCACATAAAGAACCAGCCATACATCCATGTGATAATCGCCGCAGGCACCATCAGCACCAGTGACCCGATCATATCGATCATGCGCTTGGCACGGTAACTGATCGCCGAATACACCAGATCGACCCGCACATGGCCGCCTTGCACAAAGGTGTAGGCAGCACAAAGCGTGACGATCAGCGCGTTATAAAGTTTCAGCTCTTCCGACCACCAGCTCACGTCATGGGTGACGCTGACACCGAAACCAATGCTGATCTCAGAGACCGCAAAGACACGCTGCATAAAGATGATGACGATCTGCTGCAGGACCATTAACAGACCCGCCCAAGCTGCCGTCCGGCCAACGATATTGGCAAAACCCTCAAGGCCACGCACGCAGCCCCACATAAAGCGGTTGTTGATGAACCCGATGGTTGTCACCACCAGAAAAATCGCAAAAACCACAAAAAACAATTCGACCGAGGCACCATAGTAGATAAAGCGCATCAGCGCCTCTTTCTGTTCGGTCTCCATCGCGCCGTTGGTGGCGGGCACCCATGACAGCCAGCTGCCGGGGTTAAAGATTGCATAAAAGATGTTGTAGAAAGCTTCGATGAGGTTCGCAAAGAACCATCCAATCGCGTTTCCACCCCAAGCTTCGACCAAGCCCATCAGATTGTCCCTTCGTGGCGGTAGTTCCGAACGCCACTTTTCGGGCGTTTCTTGTCACGCGGGCCCATCAGCAAGGTGCGACGGGCCCACGCAGTGTTCAAAGATCAGGCAGCGTGGGGCCGCCTGACAGATTAGGCATTAGCCCATGACGCGGTCACGCTGGGCGCGGTATGCACCTTCGGACTGCTGCAACCACGAAGAGGACGCAGCCATAGATGCGTTGTAGCTTGCGCGGATGCGGTCATAGATGTCATCACCGTTGTACTGGTCGAGGGTCTCGACAGCGGCTGTGCCCATGGCGTCCCAAACGGCGTCGTTGAACTCAAGAACCTGCACACCACCGGCCTGCAAACGCTGCAATGCTGCACCGTTGTTGTTCAGGAACTGCGACAGGTTCCACTGGTGGCATTCACCGGCAGCGATCTCGATGATCTTCTGGTGCGCTGGTGACAGGCTTTCGAAGACGTCGAGGTTTGTCGCAAGCGACAGACCTGCGCCCGGCTCGTGCATGCCGGCTGTGTAGTAGAACTTGGTGATTTCCTGGAAACCGGCCTTTTCGTCAGCCCATGGGCCGATCCACTCTGTCCCGTCGATCGCACCGGATGCCAGCGCCTGATACACTTCTGCACCTGGCAGGTTCTGTACGGATGCACCCATGCGACCCAGCGCCTGACCACCCAGACCCGGCATGCGGAACTTCAGACCCTGGAAGTCTTCTGGGCCATTGATTTCCTTGGCAAACCAGCCACCGGCCTGTGGGCCTGTGTTACCGGCAAGGAAGGACTTCAGACCAAAGATCGAGCCCAGCTCGTCATGGAAGGCCTGGCCTTCGCCATGGTAGTACCAGTTGGCCAGCTCTTGGGCTGTCATGCCGAATGGTACGGATGTGAAATAGGCGTAGCCTGGGTGCTGACCGACAAAGTAGTAGTCAGCGCCGTGATACATGTCGGCCTGACCGGATGTAACGGCGTCAAAGACTTCAAAAGCACCAACGAGTTCGCCAGCTGCCTTGAGGTCGATTGTGAGCGAGCCATCAGACATCGCGGTGATTGTGTCTGCGGCACGCTGAGCTGCGTCATGCACACCAGCCAGACCACGGCCCCATGTTGTGACCAGTGTCAGCGTGCGGTTGCCCTGTGCGTATGCAGGTGCAGCCAGTGTCGTGGCCGCTGCTGCGGTGCCGCCAAGTGCTGAATTCTTTAGAAATGAACGACGATCCATTAAGGTCTTCCTCCCGGGTTAGTGACCGCGTGCGCTAAATACGCCCACGGATGGATTACGTGGCGACGAACCTACTCTGACGGAAAAATCAGCGATATACGTAGTACTGCGTAGAAATCGGGCTTTGATCAGTTTTTTTTGACCAAATGCGCGGGTTGTTGATGCGCTAACATGAAACTGACATGCCGCTTTGTCGCGGCAAACGGATTTGATTCGGAACTGATTCTTCTCTATCGATTCGGCTCATGAATATGGTTCTCCGGCGCCTGCGCGGCTTCTTTACGATCAGCTATGGACAGAAGGTATTCTTGCTGGCCACCCTGCCCCTGATTGCGGCAGTTAGCCTGATCGCGATTGTGGTCACAGACCAATCCCGCCAACTGGCAGAACGCGAGATTCAAGCGCTCGAAGCCCAGTTGATCGAAACCAAACGCGAAGAGCTGCGCAACTACTTGTCGATCGCACGAACCGCCTTTGTGAACGCCTACGGTCGGGCCGCCCCTGACGACGAAGCTGCCAAACTGCAAGTGACACAAGAACTTTCGGCGATGCTTTACGGCCAGGACGGCTATTTCTTTGTGTTCGACTACGACGGCAATAACCTCGTGGCCCCTCGCCAGACCTACCTGATTGGCAAAAACTGGACGGGATTAAAGGACCTCAACGGCACCCCGATCACGGATGAGCTGATCCGGATCGCCCGAACGGGCGGTGGCTACCATAGCTTTGACTGGCCTAAACCCTCGACCGGCGCAACAGAGCGGATGATCGTCTACGTCAACGGCCTGCAAGATTGGCGCTGGGTGATCGGGACAGGTGTATTTATCGATGACATCCTCGAAAACGTGGCCGTGGCCCGCGCCGATGTGGAAACGCGGATCCAAACGACCTCGCTTTATATTGTAGGCATCGCAGTCGTCGCACTCATCACGGTTTTCATGACCGGCATGTTCCTGAACCTGCGGGAACGGCGGCTGGCGGATGCCAAGCTCAAACAGCTGACCCAACGCATCATCGATACCCAGGAAGAAGAGCGCGGCCGTGTCGCCCGTGAACTTCATGACGGGATCAGCCAGATGCTGGTGGGCGTACGCTACGCGTTGGAGCTGACCAAACGCAAGCTTGCAGGGGACACCACAACCCAAGGCATGCTGGACAAAGGGATCGACGGGCTCGGTTCCACGATCCAAGAGGTCCGCCGCATCAGCCGCGACCTGCGCCCCGGCGTGCTTGATGATCTTGGGTTGGGTCCTGCCCTTCAGGCATTGACCGACGACTTTAGCGCGCGCACCGGCATCACAACGGACTTTGAAACCGTCGTTTTCCGCAACAGGCTCGATCAAGAAGCGCGGATCGCACTCTACCGGATCGCCCAAGAGGCGCTGACAAATATCGAACGCCACGCGCAGGCGACCCAAGTCGAAATGAGCCTCAAGGGCCAGCGCAACGGCGCCGTGCTCCGGATCAAGGACGACGGGATCGGCATGACCTGGCCTCGCAATGAGACCCGAAACGCCAGTGGATTGGGGCTACGAAATATGCAAGAACGCATCGAACAACTTGGGGGCACGCTGCGGATCCTGTCTGCGCGCACCGGCGAACCAGGCACCGTGATCGAGGCGCATGTCCCGCTCACACATATGCTGCGCCCCCAAAACACGACGAAGGCCCAAGACAGGGTAAAGGACAGCGCATGAAGACCCGCGTTTTGATCGTAGACGACCATCCGATGGTCACCGAAGGCATACAGGCCATTCTGGAAAGCTACGACGACATAGACGTCGTAGGCACCTTAGGCAGCGGACAAGAGGCCGTCGATCAGGTCAACAGCCTTGCACCCGATGTGATCTTGCTGGATCTGAACATGCCCGGTCTGTCCGGACTAAGTGCAACCGAGATGATCCTCGAAGTCCGACCCGAGACGCGAATCGTGATCCTGTCGATGCATGACAGCCCCGAGTATATCTCGACCGCGCTCAGCCACGGGGCAAAGGGGTATATCCTCAAAGACGTGCCCACCGACGAGATCAAGCTCGCAATCGAACAGGTAATGGACGGGCAGGAATACCTGTGCACCGGGGCCAAAGGATCACTGCAACCCAAAATCAGCGACGGGCGCGAAACCCTGACGGGGCGTGAGCAAACGATCCTGCTGGAACTGGCGCAAGGACATTCCAACAAGGAAGTGGCCAATAACCTCAACATCTCTGTGCGGACGGTTGAAACCCACCGCAAGAACATCAAGCGCAAGCTGGGGATCAGTTCCACCGCAGGGCTGACACGCTACGCAATGGAACACGGTGTGCTGCAAGGCACGGGTATCTAAACAAAAACGCCCACGACTGCTGTCGCGGGCGCTCTTGGGAGTGCACTGCTCGAAATTAGTTTTCGACCGTTTCCTGAATGCTCTCGCGGACGATATTGAACCACTCACCCGACAAGCGCAGTTCGTTCAAACCAGCGTTGATGATCGGCAAGGCTTCGTTGGCAAAGGCGTTGTCCTTGGCCACAAAGATATGCGACGTCACTGTGCTGCGCAGTGGCTCAAGCGTTGCCACCTGATCGGCCATCCCTGCTTCACGGATGTCCTCTTCGGCAGGAAGCGCGTCATAGGTCATCACGTCAACTTCACCGTTCTTCAACAACTCGATGCAGCCCTGCTGGGAAACAGTGGTCACATATGTGATGTTGGGCTCAACCAGACGCTCAGCCTCAAGGTCGAATGTAAACCATGCCTCGGGACGGCAGATACGTGCACCAAACAGGTCCTCGTGTGTTGTTGCACCAGCATACTCGCTGCCATTGAGCGTGTAGAAATCTACAAGAATTTCGTAGAACGGCTCAGAGTGGTTGAACTCTGTGCAACGGAAGGCGCTGGACTCGCTGAGGTTCTCAACAGCGTCGCAGTTCGGCTTGAACCATGGGAAAACCATGTCGACCGCACCGATTTGGGTCAGTTCAAAATGAGATCCCCAATCGTTGATAAATGTCAGGTCATAGGCCTGATCGGGATTGCCGAGTTCCATGGAACGGTCAACCATCCGCGTGATCATGCCACCACCGGGCAAACCCTCGTCGGTGAATGGCGCATAGCCGGTCGCAGTTGCAATGCGCAAAGACCGCGCAGGCGCCGACGTTTCGGGTGCCGGTTGTGTCGAGGCCGCTACAACAGCTGCACCGCCGCTGCTTGGCAAAGAGCCATCAGCACATGGGATCTTCAGCTCTTGACCGACTTCGATCACATTGGGGCTGCTCAGTACGTCGCGGTTGGCATCAAACAAAAGTTGAAAGCCGCCGCGCAGATCAGCACGGGATGCAATCTGGCTCAGGGTATCGCCGGGAACGACACTATAGACGCTGCAAAGCTCTTGCGCCTGCGCCTGCTGTGGGGCGCTGACCATCAGACCCGCTGCGGCAATACAGGCCGCCGCAACAGCCGTCTGCGGCCCTAATTTCTTCGACTGGAAGTCCATCAAATTCTCCTCACGCTACCAGTTTCTCTTGGTGCGACTATCCCAAAGAAATGGGCGAAATGTTGACCAAAGAGAGGTAAATCAAGTCGCAAAAACAACTCTAGATTGCTGTTATTGAAATTTTTACAGATACTTATTGCGAACCAATAACAGCGGGTGCGCCTTGATTGGTCACAAAATGACGCCACAACCGCCCAAAAGCCGCCACAACTGGCGCTGATCGTGAAAGGCATCTCGTTTTTTTCATCAGTTGCACGGTTTGCACGCATCTCACCACCGTAAGGACAACCATAATGAAACGCTCTTTGACACTTTCAGCTGTAACCTGCACTGCCGCACTTGGCGCAGCATTTCTTTTCACCGGCACCGCCGCTTCAGCCCAAACATGCGGGCAGCCCTATGCTGTGGCACCGGGCGACTCACTTTCCAAAATCGCCGCGACAGTTTACGGCGATGCCTCCGCATTCCAGATCATCTACAGCGCAAACTCCGACGCAATCGGCCCCAACCCGGGAAACATCAGCGTGGGGCTGCGCCTCGACATTCCTTGCCTCGATGACACGGTCGCCTCGACAGCCGCGCCGATCCAGCAAGAAGAGCTGGGCACAGAACGCCTGCCATTCCCCAACCAGCGCGAAATCCGTTTCCTCACAGCGACGGGTTGGGCACCATACCTGAACGAAGATCAGGCGCAGGGCGGGATGCTGAACGAAGTTGCAAACGTGGCAATGTCCAATGCACCCGGCGGTCCTGACTACAAGATCGACTTTGTGAACGACTGGGGCTCACACTTGACACCGCTTCTGTCCGACCACGCCTACGACCTTGGTCTGGCTTGGTTCGAGCCGAACTGTGAAGTTATCGACCGCCTTGGCGGCGACAGCCAGTTCCGCTGCAACAACTACGTCTGGTCCGACCCGATGTTTGAACAGATCGTGGGCTACTACGTGCCAGCGGGCGTCACTTATACCTCTTACGACGAAATGCTGGGCAAGCGTATCTGCCGCCCTGCCGGCTACGCGACCTTCATGTTGGAAGAAAACAATCTGATGGAGCCAAACATCGAATTCACACAACCAACAGACCCAGCCGAATGTGCACGTGGTCTGGTAAACGGCACATTTGATGTGTTCGTCATCGCCAATGACGTGGCCGACGGTGTGATCCTTGCAGAAGGTCTGACCGACCAGATCGTCAACCTTGAACCACTTGGTCAGGTTTTGAACC
>CAYLMZ010000022.1:0-5070 GCA_964385035.1 uncultured Loktanella sp. | reverse complement strand
GAAGGTCTGACCGACCAGATCGTCAACCTTGAACCACTTGGTCAGGTTTTGAACCTTGGTGCGGTGATCTCCGTCAACCACCCGCAGCGTGACGAGATCCTCGAGACCTTCAACGCTGGCCTGTCCGAGATCAAAGACAGCGGCGAGTGGTTCGAAATCGTCCGTCGTCACTTGACCGAATTCCGGGCCATGACACAAGGCTAAGCCCCTCTGCCTTCGGGCTACCACTCTCTCAAAGGCGCGTCAGCTAGCGGTTGGCGCGCCTTTTTCTGTGCCAACACGATGTTTGCGCTTGTTCCTGCGACAATCTGCACCACTTTATGGGGCCTAAGAAGACAACAAGGGAACGCGCATGTCTGACGCAGGCTATACCCCACCCAAGGTTTGGACGTGGGATCAATCCTCAGGCGGAAAATTCGCCAACATCAATCGCCCTATTGCCGGACCAACACATGACAAGGACCTTCCGGTCGGCAAACACCCTCTTCAACTGCATTCACTCGCCACGCCTAATGGTGTAAAAGTCACAGTGATGCTTGAAGAACTCTTGGCCGCAGGTCACAACGCCGAGTATGACGCATGGCTGATCAACATTGGTGAAGGTGACCAGTTCAGCAGTGGCTTTGTGGATGTGAACCCAAACTCCAAGATCCCTGCCCTGTTTGACAAATCAACCGGCGTGCGGGTCTTTGAAAGCGGTGCGATCCTGCTTTATTTGGCCGAGAAATTCGGGGCGTTCCTGCCCAAAGACATTGAGGCGAAGACAGAAACCCTCAACTGGCTCTTCTGGCTGCAAGGTTCCGCACCCTACCTGGGCGGTGGCTTTGGGCATTTCTATGCCTACGCGCCCGAAAAGTTCGAATACCCCATCAATCGCTTCGCGATGGAGGCCAAGCGCCAGCTTGACGTGCTCGACCAACGTCTGGAAGAGGCAGAGTATCTTGGAGGCGACGACTATTCTATCGCTGATATGGCAGCGGTGCCCTGGTATGGCGCGCTGGTCAAAGGTCAGGTCTATGACGCCGCTGAATTCCTCGACGTTGCCTCTTATGAACACGTCAACCGCTGGGCCAACGCCGTGATGAACCGCCCCGCATATAAACGCGGAAAGATGGTTAACCGCGCGTGGGGAGAGCCGTCAGAACAACTGCGCGAACGGCACGACGCCAGCGATTTTGACACAAAGACATGGGACAAGATTGGCGACGACAGCTAAGCCGTTATACTGGTTCCCATGACACGGGAACGCTTGGCATATTACGGCGCTTTGCTCGGCATGGGGCTCTTGGCACTCGCGCTGATCCTTTTTGCAATCACCTCGCTCAACCAGGATCGCCTGGCGCGCGAAACAGCCCGTCAGCCTGACTTCTCACCTGAAAACATCATCGCGGCCTCTCATGGGGCATTCAGCGAGCGGCGTCCACCGGCGGAGGATATCCAATTCCTCGAACAGGCCGCCGCCGCCGGTATCGCGCTCGCCCAAAACAACCTTGCGGTCATCCTGTTGCGCAGCCGCGAGCCGGGCAGCACAGCACGGGCCGAGGCGCTGCTCGAACAGGCCGCCGCACAAGGCCACATCCAAGCGCGCTACAACATCGCCTTGCGGATCCCCTACCGGTTCAACACCGATCCTGAATTGGTCGAACGGCAAATCGACCTGCTGCAACAAAACGTGGCCGAAGGCGACGTGCATTCCATGGCGCTGCTGGCAGCAAGGCTTGGCTTTGTGAACCGGGCACAATTCGTCAGCGACCGCGAGGCACTGGAACTGATCCTGCTGGAACAAGCCGCAGCCTCTGACGACCCCGAATACCTTTATCAATACGGCAAAGCGCTTTGGAACCGCGTGCGCAACATGCCTCCAGACAGGCAGGATGCGGGTCGGAGACTGATCATGGAAAAGGCAGCAGACGCGCTCTTGCGGTCCTATGAGTTGGGTGAGGCACGGGCGGCGCAACGGCTGTCCAACATGGTCGATGAACGCAATGTCGCGCCACTGACTGACAGGCTCGCAGCAGCTGGCATGCCCACGAAGGCGCTCGACTGGTTGGAACTGGCCGCCGAAGGGGGACTGGACTACGGGGCGTGCCACTACGCGCATGAGGTTCTCGGGATCGTCTGGCCAGATGATCTTGAGAACATGAGGCTGGACGAGATCAGCCAAAACATCATCACACGCTCCCTCACCTACCCGCCTGAGATCCGGCAAAAGGCGCTCGCTTACGCAGAGGCTTGCGCAACCCCGCCCGAACGGCCCGGCTTTCGGGCGCGTGCCTTTGGGGATGAAGGGATCTACCGAGCCAAATATCGCGGGACTTGGCCCGCCATGCTCGACAGTCGCGGGCAAAACGATGTGCTGCTTGGGGTGATCGCTGGTTTGGGGGTCTTTGGGCCAGTAGACCCGGAAAAAGCCGCCTTCCATATGAACCGCGCAGCCCAGGCGCACGACTACGATCACGGGCTGGAATTTCTTGGCCGCCTTCCGTGAGGAAAATCACCTTTTGAAAGAAAGTTGCGAAAAACTGCGCTTGGGCGACATTTTCTCCACTTCTGCTGTTGACCCCCCTATAGGGCCAGACTAATGTCCGTGCACACGAAGGAACTCAAGATGACACTAGTCGTACTAATTGTGGAAAACGCGCGCATGGGCCGGTAACGGTAAGACCATATGGATCCCATGCGCCCCCGACAGTCTCGGGGGTTTTTTTGTGCCAACAGTAGACAACAAGCGATAGGACGCGAGAAAAATGAGCAAAGCCATGACGGGCGCGAAAATGGTCGTACAAGCCTTGATTGATCAGGGCGTGGACACTGTCTTTGGGTATCCCGGGGGTGCCGTCCTACCAATTTATGACGAGATTTTTCAGCAAAACAGCATCAAACACGTTCTGGTCCGCCACGAACAAGGGGCGGTGCACGCCGCCGAAGGCTATGCGCGGTCCACGGGCAAGCCCGGTGTTGCGCTGGTGACCTCCGGCCCCGGTGCGACGAACGCCGTTACAGGCCTGACAGACGCACTGATGGATAGCATCCCGATCATTGTGCTGACGGGTCAGGTGCCGACCTTCATGATTGGCTCTGACGCCTTTCAGGAATGCGACACCGTGGGCATCACCCGTCCCTGCACCAAGCATAACTGGCTGGTCAAAGAGACGGACAAGCTCGCCCCGACCCTGCACGAGGCGTTCCACATCGCCACATCTGGCAGGCCCGGCCCTGTTGTCATCGACATCCCCAAGGATGTGCAGTTTGCGACTGGAACCTATACCGAAGCGCGGCAGGTCGAGACGCATTACAACCCGCAAGTCAAAGGTGACATGGAAATGATCACCGAACTGGCGGCAGCGATGGAAACCGCCAAGCGCCCGATTTTCTACACTGGCGGTGGCGTAATCAACTCTGGGCCCGCAGCCTCGCAATTGCTGCGCGAACTGGTTGCGGCGACCGGCTTTCCGATCACCTCAACCCTCATGGGTCTAGGCTGCTACCCGGCATCGGGTGAAAACTGGATCGGCATGCTGGGCATGCACGGCCTTTACGAGGCGAACATGGCGATGCATGACTGCGATCTGATGATCAACATCGGCGCGCGCTTCGATGACCGGATCACGGGGCGTCTGGATGCCTTCAGCCCCGGCTCAAAGAAAGCGCATATCGACATCGACGCCTCGTCGATCAACAAGGTGATCAAGGTCGATATCCCTATCTTAGGCGACGTGGCCCATGTGCTCGAAGACTTGCTGAACGTTTGGAAGGCGCGCGGTCGCAAGACCAACAAAGACGCCGTTCAAAAGTGGTGGCACCAGATCAACGACTGGAAAAAGATCGACTGCCTGAAGTTCGAACAGAAAGGCAAGGTCATCAAGCCACAGCACGCGCTGGCACGGCTTGAGGCGCTGACGAAAGGCCACGACCGTTACATCTGCACCGAAGTTGGCCAGCACCAGATGTGGGCAGCCCAGTACCTTGGGTTTGAGGACCCCAACCGCTGGATGACCTCGGGTGGTCTGGGCACCATGGGCTACGGCTTCCCTGCTTCGATCGGTGTGCAGATGGGCAACCCCGATGCGCTGGTTATCAACGTCGCTGGTGAAGCATCATGGCTGATGAACATGCAGGAACTGGGGACCGCGATGCAGTATAATCTGCCCGTCAAACAGTTCATCCTGAACAACGAACGGCTGGGCATGGTCCGCCAATGGCAGGAATTGCTGCATGGTGAACGGTATTCGTCCAGCTGGTCCGAAAGCCTGCCTGATTTTGTGAAACTGGCGGAAGCCTTCGGCGCCAAGGGCATCATCTGCTCTGATCCTGATGATCTGGATGACGCGATCATGGAGATGTTGAACCACGACGGGCCGGTCCTCTTCGACTGTCTGGTGGAAAAGCACGAAAACTGCTTCCCGATGATCCCATCAGGCAAACCGCACAATGAAATGCTGCTTGGTGAAAATGCCGATACAGCCAACGCAATCAAATCTGATGGGGCGGTGATGGTCTAGTGTCCGCACCTGTCTGCACGGCCTGTGTACAGCTGATGTACAGGCTGTGCACAGCCAGTGCACAACGATCTTCCGCTCAATTATTGCTCAAATAGGGACAATCACATGTCACCGCTTAAAATCAAAAAAGGCTCTACCAGCCATTCCGCCTACGACCTACGGCCAACGTTTTCGGACAAAGAAGAAAGCCATACGTTGGCAGTTTTGGTCGAAAACGAACCGGGCGTCCTTGCCCGTGTGATCGGCCTGTTTTCGGGTCGCGGCTATAACATCGACAGCCTGACCGTGGCCGAGGTCGATCATCTGGGCCACCGGTCGCGCATCACAATCGTCACCCGAGGCACGCCGCAGATCATCACCCAGATCAAGGCGCAGTTGGGCCGCATTGTCGATGTTCACAAGGTCAACGACCTGACCGTCGAAGGTCCGTCGGTTGAGCGTGAATTGGCGCTTTTCAAAGTGTCCGGCACCGGCAACGACCGCATTGAAGCGATCCGTCTGGCCGATATCTTCCGTGCAAGTGTGGTCGATAGCACCTTGGAATCATTCGTTTTTGAAATCACAGGCA